>CANGFL010000284.1 GCA_947453015.1 Oxalobacteraceae bacterium
ATGCCGTTTCTGCGTAACGGTGGAATTTTTGTACCGGGTAACCGCGTCTGCAAGTTAGGCGATGAAGTCTTTTTACTTCTTAGCTTGATGCAGGATGAGCACCGATATCCGATTGCAGGTAAGGTGGCGTGGATCACGCCAATGGGAGCAGGTAATCGTCATACGCAAGGATTTGGCATTCATCTGCCAGACGACGATTCAGGACGTCGGCTACGTCAGCGTATAGAAGAGTTGTTAGGCACGGCCTTAGGCTCGACGCGCTCTACCCATACGATGTGAGCGAGCAGCGTACAATACGGCCGGTTCGCATTTGATCGGCTGTTCTTATGTTTGTTGACTCTCACTGCCACATTAATTTCCCTGAGTTGGCCGAAAGGCTGCCTGACATTTTAGTCACGATGCAGGCTAATCAGGTGAGCGACGCCTTGTGCGTTTCGGTGACCTTGCCAGAATTCCCACAGGTGTTGGCGCTCGCCGAAGCCTATCCCAATATTTATGCATCGGTAGGAGTGCATCCTGATTACGATGACACCCCCGAACCCAGCACCGAACAATTAGTTGAGCTGGCAAAGCATCCGCGCATCGTTGCGATTGGTGAAACCGGATTAGATTATTTTCGTATGAAAGGTGATCTCGAATGGCAGCGCGAACGCTTTCGCGTACATATCCGCGCCTCTCGTGCTTGCGGTAAGCCACTGATTATTCATACTCGCAATGCGTCGGAAGACACGCTACGTATCCTGCATGAAGAAAAAGCGGGTACTGATCAAGGTGGTGTAGCTGGTGTCATGCACTGTTTTACAGAATCTTTGGACGTCGCCAACGCGGCTATTGCGATGGGATTTTATATTTCGTTTTCTGGCATCGTGACCTTCAAAAATGCCAAAGATCTGCAAGCCGTCGCACGTGCTGTGCCTTTGGAAAGAATGCTGATCGAAACAGATTCGCCCTATCTGGCCCCTGTGCCTATGCGAGGCAAGACCAATGAGCCGGGCTTTGTGAGGCATGTAGCTGAATATCTGGCTGACTTGAAGGAAGTACCGCTCGCCACGCTAGCAGCAGCTACAACAAGCAATTTCAAAACGCTGTTTCAAATCCCGCACTAATTTTTCGGGGGCTTGGATAATTTTATGAAAGATCATCCACACGATCCTTCCAGGCGCCAATTATTTGCCGCGGCATTGCTACCGGGTTTAGAAAAACTTTTAGAACCCATCGCGCGTAAATCGAATTCCTACGAAGAGTGGTTTGCTGCGATAGAAATTGATGATGCATTGCGTTGTCAGCTGCTGCTACAACGAGGTTTTGATCCCAACACTATCGAGCCTGAGCGGCTTGATACGGCATTAATACTGTCGGTTCGATACCGAGCATGGAAAGTATTTGCTTTGCTGCTAAAACATCCGGATGTGCAACTTGATGCGCGTTCTCGGAATGGTGATACGGCACTTATGATTGCCGCTTTTAATGGCGACACTAAAGCAGCAGTGGAACTTATCGATAAAGGTGCGGAAATTAACCGCCCCGGTTGGACGGCACTGCATTACGCCAGTGCCGTTGGTAATGTAGTGCTGATGCGAAAATTAATTGAGAACTCAGCCTATATTGATGCTGAATCACCCAACAAGACCACTCCCTTGATGATGGCCGCTCGTGCAGGTCATTTATCCTCAGTACAATTTTTGATTGACGAAGGTGCTGACGTTACTGCGAAAAATGAACTGGGTTTGAATGCGATTGATTTTGCCAAATCTCAAAATCACACAGCGATTATTAAAGTACTCGAACGGTATATAGAGCAAGCAGAAATTAAAGCAGACGCTAAAGTCGATACTAAAGCCCCAGATGAAACACCCTCTGACTCACAGCAGCCGATAAATTTATCTAATCCACCTGAAGAATTTTATAAAGATCCTCCTCAGCCCGCAGTTGAAAGTGAAACTGAAACTCAAAAGTAATTTTCGCTAACGATCTCGAATCAAAACAGCGTTCATTATCAAGTCATCGTCAGTTTCTGTTGATCTGCACCCCTTCTTGTTGAAACTACAAAGACATTCCCTAGTCTGAATTCAGCCGGGATGTCCCGTCTTTGTTGTCGCGACAAATAATTCAAGGAGGACTTATGCGCAAATCTTTCACCAGCGGTTTATTTTTGCTGATGATTTCAGCTACTTTGGCCCATGCTGAGACATCGACTTCTCAAGGTATCAGAGAAAGTAACGACCCTCAGCGAGCTCAAGAAATAGAAAACAATGCCCGTCAGATATCGGGGCAAAGTACCAGTGAATCCGGTGCAACGGGCGCCGCTACTGAGTCTGAAAAAGCACCTGGGAAAAAGAAAAAATCTCGATCAAAGTCCCATAAAAAAATGAATAAACACTCTAGCTCGGGCGCTTCTAAAGCAGGAGATACTGACACTGGAACAGAAAAAAATAGCTCAGGTAACAGCAACTCCGACTATAGCCCCGGTAACAGCTCAGGCAACAGCAATTCTGGTAACAACTCAGACTACAGGTCTGGCAATAACTCTGGAAACAGCTCGGGTAGCAGCAACTCAGGCAGCAACTCAGACTATAGCCTTGGTACTAAATCCGGCAGTAGCAATTCAGGTAGTAATGCAGAGCCGGCAGCATCTACTAGTCCGGGTGATGGCTCGGGAAATAACTACGAGAGTGTCAAACCCAGGGAATAATCGGCCGGTATAAGGTGGGCGCTGTGGTTCTGCTACAGTGCCCACATGAAGAAAATTACCCTAGACCGTATGCTGCAATCGCAGGGCTTTGGCACGCGCAAATATTGCCGCCAGCTGATAGCCGACGGCGAGCTCAGCATCGATGGCCAGGTCGTCACCGACTATAAACAGGAAGTCGATCTCAGCGATTTGCAATTCCGGCTATTCGACGAAGATTGGCAGTACCGCGAGCATGTTTATATCGCCCTAAACAAGCCTTCCGGCATTGAATGTTCACGCAAACCCAGCAATCATCCTGGTGTGATGACTTTGCTACCTGAGCAATTTAGCTGGCGCGACGTGCAAGCAATCGGTCGCTTAGATCACGACACAACCGGATTGTTATTACTCTCCGATGATGGCGCATTCAATCACGCCATGTCTTCGCCTAAAAGGCACGTTCCCAAGTTATATCTTGCTACCACCGCTGAACCCGTCACTCAGGAATTAATTGACTCGTTACTTAAGGGCGTGCAGCTACATGATGAGCCGAATCCCTTAGCTGCCGTGTCATGTGTCGCGCGTGGCGATTATCAACTAGAAATCGTCGTCGCGCAGGGCAAATACCACCAAGTTAAACGCATGCTGGCCGCTGCAGGCAATCACTGCCAAGCCCTAGAGAGAATTGCTATC
>CANGFL010000285.1 GCA_947453015.1 Oxalobacteraceae bacterium
GCAAATCAATTAATTTACCTACGCGCGAGGCCAACATATCCGCGCGCTCTATGCAGACTTGCATGTCATGCTCATTATCCGACGCAGGGAAAATACACCCACGACTGCAACCGGTGCATTGATCACCCGCACCTGTACTACGACCACCAAATACGATAGGACCGGTTGATCCATCCAACTCAGGAATCGCCACCATCATCGTGGCTTCGACGGGCATCAAGCCACGATCATTCGCACCCCAACGCTCTAGCGTTTGAAATTCAACCGGCATCACGGATAAATAATTCACATCCAACTTAGCGAGTATTTCTTCCGCTGCTTTTGAATCGTTGTATGCAGGGCCACCCACCATAGAAAAACCTGTCAACGAGATGATGGCATCCACCGTCGCGTGACCGTCTTTCATAAAAAATTCTTCAACCGCGGGGCGTGCATCCAAACCGGTAGCAAAGGCTGGCACTACGCGCATACCGCGCGCTTCGAGTGCTGTGATCACACCGTTGTAGTGTGCTGCATTCCCTGCCACTAAATACGATCGCATCAATAACAGACCGACCGTGCCGCGCTTACCGGTTTTAGCTACCGCTGGAAGATCGTTGATTAACTCAGACATGCCCTTGCTTTGAGCATTGCCTTTCATATTTTGATGATAAATACCGACTTCCGGATATTCCACGGGTGGCTGAACTTTGTAGATACCACGCAAACTACGACGCGGACCATCCGCGTAGTTATCCAACAGCATGCCTATCATGCTGGTGATGTTTTCATCTGAGCCAGCAAGCCAATACTGAAGTACTAAAAAATAGATACGCAGATCTTGTGCCGTACCCGGAATAAAACGCAAAAGCTTAGGCAACTGGCGCACGATTTTCATTTGCTTGGCACCCGCCATACCGGGCTTTTTAGCCTCACCAGGTTTGGTATTTCCACGCAGACGCTTTAGCAATGCCATCGGGCCGCTAACTTTGCCATCCATGGTGAACTTACCCATGCGAGTCAAGCGCATGACTTCGCCTGCGGACATGGTGCAAACCATAGCATCGCAATGATCGCGTCTCGCGGTAAGTGCCGGCAACACCGGCAGAAAATGCTCTTCAAGGAACAACATAGAAGCAATCACGATATCGCCTTGCTCTATGTCTGCAATACAGCGCTCAAGCGCTGTTGGACTATTGCCCCACTCAGAGGCTGCATGGACTGTCAGTCGCAAACCCGGGAAGGTGCGAGACAAAGCGCTTTGAGCACGAATCGTCGCACTCGCCAGGTGACTATCCATGGTCACGATGACGACGCGAGCGCTCGGTAGCTCGGTACGCACTTTTCCAGCAGAACTTTGCTTGAACATTAGTCAGGCCTCTTTTTTTGGTGAAGACAGATTGCTTGAACAGCCGCTTACACAGTTATTTTTTTGATTACAAATTCAAGCAAACCAGTAACAACACGCGCGCGAAGTCCACAGGGAATTCGCGATCAGGCCCTAAGCTAATGGGTATTTTTACAAGTGTCAAGAAATCTTGACGTCAGATAAAACGTACACTAAGATTATTTCAGTTCGATCGCCGACTTATTTTTTATTTATTAATAAAATCAATGAGATACGGTAATTGTTTTTTTACGCATATTGGTCGTCGAATCTTGGCCTGACGGCCTTACCCGCAGCACCAGAGGAAGTGAGACACGAAATCCAAGGAGATTTCGCTAAATAGAACGAAACCGGTCGAACCGAACCGGGGGAGACAGGACGTGAATTGGGATCTGGGGATTTTTAAGAAATCTAAATTTCTTGTTGAGCAATTGAGCTCATGGCCAACTAAGGGAAATTCGAAATTACAAACTTCGCAACAAACGCCCTCTTCGGCAATCAATGATCCCCTCTATGGCAAAGACACCCTATTGGAAATCCTTGAGTCGGAAATCATTCCCAGCTTGGTCGCATCCAAGGACAAAGAATCTCGTTATGCAACTGGAGACGAGATGAGTGAATACAACCCCAGTTCAGAGCAGGTTGTGGAATTTGCTCTACTCTGCATCAACTCAGATTTAAAAAAATCCGAAGCATTCGTTCACGATCTTCTGAGCAACGGCAAAACCGCTGAGAGCATTTATCTGAATTTATTCGCACCTGCCGCACGACATTTAGGGACCCTATGGGAAGACGATGCCTGTGACTTCATCAAAGTCACCATAGGCTTGGTGCAAATACAAACCATCACACGCAAACTCGGTAACTCGTTTAATGAAAAACGCACCTTAATTGCGTCAGGACCCAAAGCCTTGTTTACTCCCGTACCGAAATCACAACATACCTTAGGTTTGTTGATGGTGTCTGAATTTTTCCGGAAAGATGGATGGCAGGTCTGGCTAGAACCGAGTCCGATTGAATCTAATTTGTTGAGTACTATAGCCAATGAATCGTTTGACTTAGTAGGCCTCTCGATAGGCACAAAGGAAGAACTGAATGATCTGACTCATTTAATCAGCCGCATTCGCGCAGCTTCCCATAATCCTTCTGTGTTTGTGATGATCGGTGGACCTGCCATTCATGAGCGCACTGATCTTAGCAATCGCTTTGGTGCTGATGCCTTTGCTGCTGATGCAGCGACTGCGGTAGAACTCGCGAGAGAATTGTTAACAACGACAGCGTAATTTAAATTAGCGAATCCACATCGCTAGGCAGCCAGATGTGCTGCTTACTTTAATTCCAAGGATCGATAACCACAATCCCGCACCCAGCGAAGTCAGCCGTATTTCGGGTTGCCACTGCGGCACCATTGGCACTTGCGATAGCGGCAATCTGACAATCGAATTGACTAATGGGTCGTCCAGTAGCACGACGATTTGCAGATATAGTCGCGTAAACACTGGCAGCCGCTCTATCAAAAGCTAGGATTCGATCTCGGAAATCTTCTTCAAGTATCCCTTCGATCGTTT
Source organism: Oxalobacteraceae bacterium (assembly GCA_947453015.1). Taxonomy (GTDB): domain Bacteria; phylum Pseudomonadota; class Gammaproteobacteria; order Burkholderiales; family Burkholderiaceae_D; genus Pernthalerella. The sequence continues at coordinate 2,935 of CANGFL010000285.1, forward strand.
TGATAAGTGCAGTGCGCCGTTTACCCTGGGGGAGTATCGCAACACCATAGCGAAGTTCTGCTTCCCCCACCGCAGTGAAATACACAGACGCGCCATCCTGTGCCGACAGCCATGCTTCTACCTGTGCAGCAGGATCTGCTCGTAAAAGTTCAGAGACAACATTAGTGTCGAGTACGATCAAGAGCCTTCCCCGCCAAGATGAGGTGGCTCTCGCATCGCCTCACGGCTGGGCAGTTCAAGATCGATGCGATCAGCGGGTGCCACTCGAGCACGGATCGCGGCGGCAAGGTTGAGAGGCGGAGCACTCTCCCCCGTGACCCTTCGCAAAATATCCCGGGCCTCCTCCTCCATCGAGCGGCCATTTTCGGCGGCGCGCACCCTCAGGCGCTGCTTGATGTCGTCGTCAAGGTTACGAATCGTGATGCTAGC
>CANGFL010000286.1 GCA_947453015.1 Oxalobacteraceae bacterium
CAACGCGTCGCCAAAACACTGGGCTTTGAGGATATTTGTCATAACTCGTTGGATGCCGTTTCCGATCGTGATTTCGCGATTGAATTTTGCGCAGCATCGGCGCTGGTGATGACGCATATTTCACGGCTGTCAGAAGAATTAGTGATATGGATGAGTCCGCGCGTAGGTTTCATTGATATTGCTGATCGATTCTGTACGGGTTCGTCGATCATGCCGCAGAAAAAAAATCCCGATGTTCCCGAACTCGCTCGCGGCAAAACCGGCCGCGTGAATGGACACCTGGTCGCCTTACTAACGCTAATGAAAGCTCAGCCGCTGGCGTACAACAAAGATAATCAAGAAGATAAAGAACCTTTATTTGATACCGTCGACACCGTCATCGATACCTTGCGTATTTTCGCTGACATGGCGTCCGGCATTACCGTCAAACCTGACGCCATGCGTGCCGCTGCATTGCAAGGCTATGCAACTGCGACCGATCTCGCGGATTACTTAGTAAAAAAAGGGCTGCCGTTCAGGGATGCCCATGAAGCGGTCGCCAAGGCCGTTAGAGCCTGCGAGCAACGTTCATGCGATCTGGTCGATCTGTCTATCGCCGAATTGCGCGAATTCTCCCCGCTGATTGATGACGATATTTTTAGCGTGCTGACTCTGGAAGGATCGGTGGCGGCCCGCAATCATCCAGGCGGTACGGCACCAGCTCAGGTAGTCGAGGCCATAAAGCGGGCTCGCAGTCGACTAAATTAATTTCCTTTCGCCATACCGATACAAATATCGCGGTATTTTATTTTTCAGAACCGCCTCGGGGCAATGTTGTGATAAAACGTCTCCGAGATTAAAAAAAACGAGATCGGTAAAGTTAATTAGCCGCTGTTGCATAGCAGCATTTGTATATCTGCTAAAAAGCGGCTAAATTTTGTTCACGCTTGTTTCAGCCCCGCCTGGCAGTAGTCAATACGGCGTGCTTGCAGCGACGAACCCGTCTGAAAAAAAGAATAAGGGAGACTCTGGTTAATTTTTGGTTCGGCTTGCGCCAATTCTGGCCACGCCATTCCAGATCCGACGATCTCTGACTTGAATCTCCGCACGCGAGATCCAGGTCAGCGATCTTCTTCTATCAGCGCCTTCCTACGCCCCATGAATCTTTCGCGAAAGAAAACTGACTATGTCATCTTTATTGTCCTTCTCCCGATTCATTGACGCAATCAATGAAAAAATCGGACTGGCAATCAGCTGGGCATTGCTCCTCGCCGTGCTGATCTGTAGCGGCAATGCGCTCGTCCGCTATATATTTAATAGTAGTTCCAATGCTTGGCTAGAAATCCAGTGGTACTTATTTGGTGCCATTTTTCTTTTGGCTTCAGCGTACACGCTCAAACGTAACGAACACGTTCGTATCGACGTGGTGGTGGGTCGATTTTCCAAACGTACTCAAGTGTGGGTCGATGTGTTTGGTTTCATTTTCTTTTTGTTGCCAGCCACGCTGCTGATTCTTTATTTTTCTATTCCTTTTGCTTATGAGTCGATTCGCAATCAGGAAGTCTCGAGTAATGCAGGCGGCTTAATTATCTGGCCCGCCAAGACGCTTATCCCCGTTGGCTTTTTCTTGCTAACTCTGCAGGGAATATCCGAGCTGATAAAGCGCATTGGGTTTTTGATGGGGTTGGTCGATGCCAGCGAATTTGAAAAACAAGCGGCTACACCCGAAGAAGAGATCGAGGCAATCAAAGCCGCGAATCAACTTAACTGATCAAATCGAGGCTTATAAATGATTGAATTTCTGATTGCGAACATGGCTCCGATCATGTTCGGCACCCTCATCATGTTCCTGCTATCGGGTTTCCCGGTGGCTTTTTCTTTGGCTGCAAACGGTCTGCTGTTTGGTCTAGTAGGTATCGAAGTCGGCCTGCTGAAACCCGAACTACTGCAGGCACTACCGAATCGTCTGTTTGGCATTATGGCCAACGACACCTTGTTAGCGATTCCTTTCTTCACCTTCATGGGCTTGATTCTTGAACGCTCAGGCATGGCGGAGGATTTGCTCGACACGATAGGCCAGTTGTTTGGTCCGCTACGCGGCGGTATCGCTTATGCAGTGATTTTTGTGGGTGCCTTGTTGGCAGCCACCACAGGTGTAGTAGCAGCATCCGTTATATCCATGGGCCTAATTTCATTGCCAGTGATGCTGCGCTATGGCTACGATAAAAAGATCGCCTCCGGCGTTATCGCTGCTTCCGGAACGCTGGCACAAATTATCCCGCCATCACTAGTGCTCATCGTTATGGCCGATCAGCTTGGACGTTCGGTCGGTGACATGTATCAAGCCGCGTTTATTCCTGGTGTTACGCTGGCTATTTTTTATACCCTGTTTATTCTTGGCGTATCAATTATTAAGCCGAATGCGCTACCTGCACTACCTCCCGAAGCACGTAACCTGAAAGAAGACGATGGTTCTAGCGGCGTCACTTCCTTGCTGGTGCTGTTGGCTATCGGCTTCGCTACCTCGTGGATATTTGCCAAATTCCATCTTGCAGTGAATACCAAACTCGCCGCCGATGAGATCGTTGTTTACAGCGCCACCGTTGGTGTGGTTCTGGTTTATGCCATTGCGCTGGCCAACAAAAAACTTCATCTTGGCTATTTTTCACGTATGGCCGAGAAAGTTATTCTCGTTCTGGTTCCACCGCTGGCATTGATCTTCCTAGTCTTGGGAACGATCTTTGTCGGTATCGCTACCCCAACAGAAGGTGGTGGCATGGGCGCGCTGGGAGCCATGATTCTGGCGTTTATGAATCGTCGACTATCCGGCGACTTGCTGCGACAGGCCATGAATTCAACGTCGCGTCTTGCCTGCTTTGTGTTGTTCATCTTGATTGGTTCTAGCGTATTTTCACTGGTGTTCCGAGGTGTGAACGGTGATCTGTGGGTTGAGCATCTGCTGACATCGCTGCCTGGCGGCAATGCTGGCTTCCTCATCGTTGTGAACATTCTTTTCTTTTTCCTGGCTTTTTTCCTCGATTTCTTTGAGCTAGCCTTCATTCTCGTCCCGTTGGTTGCGCCTGTTGCAGACAAACTGGGTATCGACTTGATATGGTTTGGTGTGCTCTTATCAGTGAATATGCAAACGTCGTTTATGCATCCACCGTTTGGTTTTGCACTCTTTTTCTTGCGTTCGGTGGCGCCCAAAGAAGTCAAAACTACCGATATTTATTGGGGCGCTGTTCCCTTCGTTTTAATTCAGTTGTTTATGGTGGCACTCATCATTAGCTTCCCCAATCTGATTTCTATCGATAGTAAAACAGACATGAAGGAACAAATTGAATTGAACGTAGAGATGCCTGGGGCTAATTTAGATTCG
>CANGFL010000287.1 GCA_947453015.1 Oxalobacteraceae bacterium
AGGTAGCCATCCGGGAGCGGAATAGTCGCTCATGGGCTGCTTACATCAGTGCAGCATGGCTGCTGCAGAACCCGGATCGTCAGCGGGCTTACCCGGCGCGACGGAGGCGTGATGAATCACGATGCGCCAACCCTGAGGTGTTTTGAGGTAGACGTTGGTTGCCAGGATATGCGCTTCCTGCCAATCGGGATCGTCAGGGGTTTTAACTTCTTCAATCAAGTTGTGTACTGAGCACGTCATGTTATGGCTGATGTGCAGTTGGCGTGGCCGTATGTGTACAGGGCCGCGCTCAAAAATCATTTCCCAGGATTCGCGTATCGCCGCATGCCCTTGCAGTCTGGGTGCGCCAGGATGTATGCACACAATTTCTTCGTCATCGGCCCAGAGCGCCATCAAACTTTCAAGATCGGCGCGCGCAATCGCATCGTAGAAGGCATTCTCTACATCTTCAGCGCTAGCCATCAATTTTGCAGGTGTAGACATGTGTGTGCAGCAGACTGAAGCGCGGTCTGGTTAAGGCCAAACGAAAATATCAGTGGCCGTGATGAATGACAGCACCGGGTTTCAGACGGTACACCGTAGAACAATAAGGGCAGCGCGCTTCACCGTGATCTGAAAAATCTAGCGATACCTTTGGATGAGACGACCAAACTGGCATCGCTGGATTAGGGCAGTGGGCTGGCAGTTGCGTGCCATCGAGTTCGACTGCTTGAATCGGAGTTGGCTGAGTCATGGTGTGATTCAATTAAACGCGGGTGAGCCAGTGTTTATATTTGTCCGCTTTGCCGCCGACGATATCGAAAAACATCGATTGAATTTTTTCGGTAACAGGGCCGCGACTACCTTCGCCAATCGCACGGCCATCGAGTTCGCGTATTGGTGTTACTTCGGCGGCGGTACCTGTGAAGAAAGCCTCATCAGCGCAATACACTTCATCACGAGTGATACGCTTTTCAATCACTTCAATACCTAAATCGCGCGCGATAGTAACAACGGAATCACGCGTGATGCCATCGAGGCAGCTAGCTAAATCAGGTGTGTAAATTTTTCCGCTTTTAACGATGAAGACGTTTTCACCGGCACCTTCAGACACATAGCCTTCAGTATCGAGTAACAAAGCTTCATCGTAGCCATCCGCAGTGACTTCTTGATTAGCGAGAATCGAGTTGATGTAGTAGCCGCTGGCTTTGGCGCGCACCATCGATACGTTAACGTGGTGACGCGTGAAGGAAGACGTTTTTACACGTATACCTTTGGCCAAACCTTCTTCACCAAGATAAGCCCCCCACGGCCACGCTGCAATCGCCACATGAATCGTATTGCCACGAGCGGAGACGCCCATTTTTTCTGAGCCTATCCACACCAACGGACGCAAGTAGCAGGATTCGAGTTTGTTAGCGCGCACGACTTCTAGTTGTGCGTTCATGATGGTTTCCATATCAAACGGCACTTTCATTTGAAAGATTTTTGCCGAGTTGTATAAGCGCTGGGTATGTTCTTTCAAGCGGAAAATAGCCGTACCGTTGGCTGTGTTGTAGGCCCTGACACCCTCAAATACGGCCATACCATAGTGCAGACTGTGGGTGAGCATATGCAGAGTGGCGTCGCGCCAGTCGACCATGTGGCCGTCTTTCCAAATTTTTCCGTCGCGGTCAGCCATAGACATGTCGAGTTCTCCAATAGACAGTGCAAAGGCGTGATTTTAGCGGATTCGGTCGCTGGCTAGGCCAGCCTCGTTGATGCGGGAATAAATAAATTCACTCACTTTGGAAAAAATAAGGCGACTTGGTTTGTATTCATCGCTAACATTCTGGCTCGGACAGTTATGCAGCCTCACTTTAAAATTCGCTATCCACGCGCCTTTTTGCAACCAGAACAATAAGATAAGCACCGCGCGGGCTAGTCATCAGCCCAGCTCAACCAATTAATCAATGGATTCTCTACAAGCCGAGCAGGCCGCTCGTGAAAAGGCCGCTTTTTGGGACGGCGTTCGCATTAGTGCGCCGACCATGCCCGGCTTAGTCGCTTGGGGAGCCGTCACTGGCATGGTGTTGGTGCAGTCGGGTTTGAGTCTCTGGCAAGCCATTGTCATGACGCTGATGGTGTACGCCGGCTCAGCGCAACTCGCGGTTTTGCCCTTGATTGTGGCGGGTGCGCCGGTCTGGCTGATTTTTCTGACGGCGCTCTTGGTTAATTTCCGGTTCATCATTTTTAGCGCTGTGGTGGGTCCACACTTTTCACATTTGCACTGGACCCGCCGGCTTTGGTACGGCTACTTCAATGCGGATTTGGTGATGGCTTTTTTCCCACAGCGTTTTCCTCAGCACACCTTGACTAAGCCGGTAGGCAAGCTGGGTTATTTCACTGGGCTGGCGATGCCTACGTGGTGTTCTTGGCAGTTGGGTAGCTTGATTGGCATTTTGTTGGCCAGTCAGATTCCCAGGGATTGGGGCATTGGTTTTGCCGGCACCCTAGTCTTGTTGGGGTTGACGATTCCGCTGATAGTTAATCGGGCCACGCTGGCGGGGGTGATTGTCGCGAGTGCCGTGGCTGTAGCGGCCGCAGGACTGCCCTACCGGATGGGGTTGGTGGCTGCGATATTGGCAGGTATTGCCGCTTCGGTAACCGTTGATCGCATGACTGGTCTGGCCACCGGCCAAGAGCAGGACACACCATGAGTGTGATCGACTATCTGTTATTGATGGTCTTGATGGCGCTGACCACGGCAGTTACGCGCAGCTTTTTCTTTTTGCTGGCCAATTCACGCATGCCGCCCTGGCTGCAGCATGCTCTCGGTTATGTGCCCGCTGTCGCCTTGGCTGCGATCATCGCTCCCGATTTGCTGATGTCAGGTGGGCAACTCGCGATCAACCCCTCCAATGTGAAGCTGCTGGCGGGTATTGCAGCAACTATTTTCTTTTTGCTCACGCGCCATTTAATTAGCACGCTGGCCTTTGGTATGGCGGTGTTTACGCTGCTAAGACTGTTTGCTCCCGCGCTATAGGCATGCCGGTCTGGCAATGGTTTTTGTGAGGGTGTGCTGCGGTAAAATACCCGGTTTTCCACCTTTCATCCGAGTCCATGATGCGATTCAACCGACTAAGCGATCTGACGCAGAACAATCAACTGCGTGGCAAACGAGTTTTCATTCGTGCTGATTTAAATGTTCCGCAAGATGATGCCGGCAATATCACTGAAGACACGCGTATCCGCGCTTCAGTGCCAGCGATTCAAGCGGCACTGGCAGCAGGTGCCGCGGTGATGGTGACTTCGCATCTGGGTCGCCCGACTGAGGGGGAATTCAAACCCGAAGATACGCTCGCGCCGATTGCTAAGCGACTCTCTGAATTAC
>CANGFL010000288.1 GCA_947453015.1 Oxalobacteraceae bacterium
AGCCTTTGATCGTGTCTTTCAGTGAAACGTATTTGCCTGGCGAACCGGTAAACACTTCGGCCACGTGGAAAGGCTGGGACAGAAAACGCTGCATCTTACGAGCGCGAGCCACCAACAATTTATCTTCTGGTGCCAATTCGTCCATACCCAGAATCGCGATAATGTCGCGCAATTCTTTGTAACGTTGCAGCGTACCTTGTACAGCACGTGCGGTGTCGTAGTGGTCTGGGCCAACGACGTTTGGATCGAGCTGACGTGAGGTTGAATCGAGTGGATCAACCGCTGGATAAATACCCAAAGCAGCGATGTCACGCGACAAAACGACGGTGGAATCCAAGTGAGCAAACGTGGTTGCTGGTGATGGATCGGTCAAGTCATCGGCTGGAACGTAGACGGCCTGAATCGATGTAATCGAACCGGTTTTTGTTGACGTAATACGCTCTTGCAGACGGCCCATTTCTTCGGCCAGTGTCGGCTGATAACCCACCGCTGAAGGCATACGACCCAGCAGCGCGGATACTTCGGTACCGGCCAGTGTGTAACGGTAAATGTTATCGACGAAGAAGAGAACGTCACGACCTTCATCACGGAAGGATTCAGCGATCGTCAAACCAGTCAACGCAACGCGCAAACGGTTACCTGGTGGCTCATTCATCTGACCGTACACCATCGCTACTTTTGATTTAGTGAAGTCATCGGTGTTCACAACGCCGGCTTCAATCATCTCGTGATAGAAGTCGTTACCCTCACGAGTACGCTCACCCACACCAGCAAACACGGATAAACCCGAGTGTGCTTTTGCGATGTTGTTGATCAGTTCCATCATGTTCACGGTCTTACCTACACCCGCGCCACCGAACAAACCAACTTTACCGCCCTTAGCAAATGGGCAGACCAAGTCAATAACTTTAATGCCGGTTTCGAGCAATTCTTGCGAAGGCGAGAGCTCATCGTACGCTGGAGCTGCACGGTGAATTGATGCGAGCTTGTCTGATTTGACTGGGCCCACTTCATCAATTGGATTACCCAATACATCCATAATGCGACCCAGTGTGCCTGTACCGACGGGCACCATGATCGGCTTGCCTGTATTTTGGATGATCATGCCACGACGCAGACCGTCTGAAGAACCGAGCGCAATGGTGCGGACTATGCCGTCGCCGAGCTGCTGCTGCACTTCGAGGGTGAGCGCAGAACCTTCCATTTTCAGCGCATCGTAAATCTTGGGCATGGCGTTACGCGGGAATTCAACGTCGACCACAGCACCGATACACTGAACGATTTTGCCATCAGCCATTTTCGTTCCTTTAAATAAAAATAGAAATTCGTTTTAGTGTCTTAAACCGCTGCCGCACCGGCAACGATCTCAGAGAGTTCTTTAGTAATTGCTGCCTGACGCGTCTTGTTGTAGATCAGCTTGAGCTCGCCAATAACGCTACCTGCGTTATCCGTCGCCGCTTTCATCGCGACCATACGCGCTGCCTGCTCAGACGCCATGTTTTCAACCACGGCTTGATACACCAGCGCTTCTGCGTAACGCAGCAACAATTCATCGATTACAGATTTCGCATCGGGCTCGTACAAGTAGTCCCAGGAATAACTATTCACTGGCTCCATCTTGTCGGCTGTCAGCGGCAGCAATTGCTCAAACACGGGCTCTTGCTTCATGGTGTTAATGAAGCGCGTATAGCAGATATAAACTGCATCAAGTTGCTCATCATCGTAAGAGTCGAGCAAAACTTTGACCGGCCCAATCAGATGTTCAAGGTGAGGTGTATCGCCCATGTTGACGTAATGCGCGACTACTTTTGCGCCAATACGATTCATGAAACCAAAACCTTTGTTACCCATCGTGACGAGCTCGACCTTGTTACCTGCTGCTTCGAACTCTTTCATACGATTCGTCACCTGACGCAGCACGTTGGTGTTTAAACCACCGCACAAACCTTTGTCTGTGGTGATGACGATGATGCCGATCTTTTTGCTTTTCTCGTGCTTCACCAAAAACGGATGCGTGTATTCCGGATTAGCCTGCGCAAGATGCGCCGACACGGTACGGATTTTTTCGCTGTATGGACGGGCCGAACGCATCCGTTCCTGCGCTTTGCGCATTTTGGATGCGGCGACCATCTCCATCGCCTTGGTGATTTTTTTGGTGTTCTCGACGCTCTTGATCTTGCCGCGTATCTCTTTACCTGCAGCCATTGCTATGCTCCCGGTTTGAGATCAGAACGATTTCTTGAAGTTTTCGATTGCCGATGTCAACACGGCTTCGTCTTCCTTCGAGAGTTGTTTAGTATCTTCGATGCGCTTGAGTAATTCAGCGTTGCTGGTCTGCAGGAATTTATGCAGATCATGTTCAAAGCCGAGTACTTCGCGAACTTCGATATCGTCGAGGTAGCCTTTGTTAACAGCGAACAAACTAACCGCCATCAATGAAACTGTCAGTGGTGCGTACTGAGCTTGCTTGAGCAATTCAGTTACACGAGCACCGCGATCGAGCTGCTTGCGGGTTGCTTCGTCCAGATCGGAAGCAAACTGAGCAAACGCTGCCAATTCACGATACTGCGCCAAGTCGGTACGAATACCACCGGACAAACCTTTAATAACTTTAGTTTGCGCAGCACCACCCACACGCGAGACCGAAATACCGGCGTTAATCGCTGGACGAATACCTGCATTAAACAATGAGGTCTCTAAGAAGATCTGGCCGTCAGTAATCGAAATCACGTTGGTCGGAACGAACGCAGAAACGTCACCCGCTTGTGTTTCGATAATTGGCAATGCGGTCAATGAACCCGTTTTGCCTTTGACTGCGCCTTTGGTGAACGCTTCAACGTAATCAGGATTAACGCGCGCTGCACGCTCGAGCAAACGTGAGTGGAGATAGAACACGTCGCCAGGGAACGCTTCACGACCTGGTGGACGACGCAGCAGCAACGACACTTGACGATACGCCACCGCTTGTTTCGACAAATCGTCATAAATGATCAAGGCATCTTCGCCGCGATCACGGAAATATTCACCCATCGCGCAACCGGAATAGGCCGATACGAATTGCATCGCTGCCGACTCAGAAGCGGACGCTGCAACAATGATGGTGTACTCAAGTGCGCCATGCTCATCGAGCGCACGCACAACGTTTTTGATCGATGACGCTTTTTGGCCGATCGCAACGTAGATACACGTTACGCCCTGACCTTTTTGATTAATGATGGTGTCGATCGCAACGGCTGTTTTACCAGGTTGACGATCGCCAATGATCAACTCACGCTGACCACGGCCGATAGGCACTTCAAGAATACGACCGGTACATTTAACGGTGTCGCCTTCAGAGATGTGTTCGTACG
>CANGFL010000289.1 GCA_947453015.1 Oxalobacteraceae bacterium
GCTGCGTACCGGTGATCCCAGAAAAGTGGTGGCTAATTACGCGCCGAATTCCATTCTTTTACCGACGGTATCGAATCGTGCTCGCTTCACCGTCGCTGAAAAAGAAGAGTACTTCATGCATTTTTTAATGCGTCGTCCAGAAGGCAGTATTGATGATCGGATGATTGAAGTTGACTGCAATAGCGCGACCGATGCGGGCTTGTACACCTTCCGTTTTGCCGATGGCACTAAGGTGAAAGCGCGTTATTCATTTTCTTACAAGAAGGTCGGTGCAGAGTGGTTGATCACAAGTCATCACTCATCCGCGATGCCAGAGCGTGCTGAGCCTACAGTCGAGGCACATGCAGCTCATGCTGTTCATACACCTGCACCTGCCGCTGCGCCCGCAGCCAAGGCAGTTCCTGGTCGGCCGGGAGATGCACCTGATGCATCAACTAAAGGTTGGGTACGTTATCCTTAATACATAATCAGGCCGAGTTGAACATCACTCGGCCTGATGAGTTTATTTTCGATTTTCAGTATGTATTTTTTCAGTGCTGATTTTTGGCTCTGATTTTTTAGCTCTGATCGAATTGCTTATCAACCGGCACTTGCATATTGGTCGCCAATGCATTCGTGGTGCTAGCCATCGCAATCACGGCTTGTAGTTCGGCGTATTGTTCTGGCGTCATTCCCTTAGCGCGTGCTGCTGCCGTATGTGAATGCACACAATATTCGCAGCTATTGGCAGTAGATACCGCGATGTAAATCAACTCTTTAGTCACCGCATCCAGTGCGCCTGGCTTCATCACTTCTTGCGCACGTTCCCAAACATGTTTTAATAAATCAGGCGAGTGCGCTAGTGCTTTCCAAAAATTATTTACATCATTCACTTTGCGTGTTTGCATGATGTTGTCATATACAGCGCGTGCTTCGGGTTTTGCTTCGTCGTAGGGAATCAGCGGTACGGTAGCCATGGTGTCTCCTTCGTGGGGTGGTTTAAATGATGTAATCCATTATTTCATCAAAGTCGCCGTGCCAATTTTTTAATCAGCTAATGCCGCCTATGGAAAAACGATAATGAGTTTCACAAACGATAATTTATTATCGTTTGTGAGGCTTTTTGAGCAGGGCATTGTTCATTGCTATTCTTAGCTGTGGTAAAACGCTTTGGTCTGAGCTGGGCCAGAAAGAGTCGTTGAAACGAATCGCTACGAATCATTTTGACTACTCACTATTAAAACAATCCCAGCAAGTGTCGATTTATCTACCGAATAAGGATCCCATGAACAGTTTAATGATTACGGATATTCGTGCGCGTGCCGTTGTGGCGCCGCTATCCAGGCCGGTGAGAACCGCTTCCGGTTCAGTCGATGTATCGCCATTGATTTTGCTCGATATCGTTACGGACCAAGGTATTACAGGACACGCTTATTTGTTTGGCTATACGCCGGTGACGCTCAAACCTTTAATGAGCCTCTTGGAGCAAATCAAGCCCGAATTGATCGGCAAACCTTGTGTGCCTTTGGCACGTATGCAGCAAATGGAAAAGCGTTTTCGTTTGCTCGGCTTGCAAGGTTTGATGGGAATGTTGTTATCAACCTTAGATATGGCTTATTGGGATGCGTTAGGCAAAGCGGCTAATCAACCCGTGGTGCAGTTGTTAGGCGGTGAAGCAAGCCCCGTTGCTGCTTACGATAGTTACGGCATGGTTGATCCAGTCAAGGATGCTAAAGCGATCGAGCATACGTTGAAGCAGGGATTTAAAGCGATCAAAATTAAGTTGGGTGATGTTGATGCTCAGCGTGATTTGCATGTGGTAGCTGAGGTGCGTCGCATGATTGGCTCGGATGTCGCCTTAATGGTGGATTACAACCAGAGCTTGTCGCCCAAAGAAGCGATACGACGTATACAGATGATTGAGCCTTACGATATTCATTGGGTTGAAGAACCCGTTGCTGCGGAAGATTTACAAGGGCATGCCACCGTCAGGCAGTCCGTTAATGTCGGCATACAGACAGGTGAGAATTGGTGGTTCCCGCGTGATGCTGAACGCGCAATGAGCGCTCATGCGTGCGACATGATGATGCCGGATTTAATGAAAATCGGTGGTATCACAGGTTGGTTGTCAGTGATGGGTATGGCGAGTGCTGCATCGATGCCTGTGTCTAGCCACATCTTTATTGAGGCCAGCTCGCACGTGTTACCAGTAACCCCGACCTGTCATTGGCTCGAGTTTATGGACTTCGGGTCGATGATAATGGCAGAGCCCTATGTCATTAACAATGGCGCAGTTAGCGCTAAAGGTCCCGGTCTGGGAATGGCATGGGACGAATCAGCCGTTGCACGCTATGCAGTGAATTAAATGAGTTGCCCATGCAATAAAAAGTATGGGCAAAGAGTCGTCGAGAGAGGTCGCCATGAAACGATACGTCTGTCTGCAGTTGTTGCTCGCGCTAGGCTTGCTGCCTGGGCTTGCGCGCGCGCAGACAGTCGACACCAATAATCCAGAAATCGTTGTTAAGAGCGTCTATTGTGTCGCGTTCGATTTGAGTGGCGTATTGGTAAATCGTGGTGGTCAGGAATTTCACGGGACGCTGAACGTCGCGGTACGTGATGAAGAAGGCGATATCGTTGGTCGCAACAAAATCAAACTACGAGTCGGCCCCGAGAATGGTAAGCGCTTTGCCTTCTATTACATCAACACCATGAACTGCCGCCGTCATACTTTCGAATTTAAGGTTGACCCAGACCTTCCCGGCCTCGCATTGAAATAACCCAGCGCGTTTCATAACAATGCTCATTCAACCTGACCTATCGGGTTGTTAGCTTGCTTTGGCGATTTCTGTCCCCGCTTGGTACTTATTTGCAAGGCTGTGGTATCGTCATTCCATGCCTGATTCTTTCCGTCCGCGCTGGCGCCGTGCCATCCTCCTGATACTGTTGGGCTTGCTATTGCCTGTGCAGAGTTCATTAGCCTATGCGCGTTCTTTGACTATGCTTACGACGCCGAAGTCAGAGCCCGTGATGGCGCTAACATCAGTCATTGAATCACCCGTTGTCATGCAGCATCACGGTCACCTTAATGGCCAACTCGGTCACCCTAATGGTCACCTGAAGAGTCACCATCATGCGCATCATCATTCATCACCCGATGTCGAAGTTGCGATGACCCATGAGAGCTCGTCTGAGCATCATCATGTGAACGATACTGCGAAGCCTTGCCATTCCGATTCGTTTACTGGTAATAAGAATCACGACTGCGCAAAATGCTGCCTGATTGGCGCTGCGGCGCCTCCTTCTTCTGCTGTGCATACACAAAGCTTGGTCATGGCACGCCAAGTTTTCATCA
>CANGFL010000290.1 GCA_947453015.1 Oxalobacteraceae bacterium
GCGACGGCCGCAACGCAAGCGCACTTTGGGCGTATTGATATTTTGGTGAATAACGCCGCTATCATCGGACCGAATGCGCCTATGTGGGAATATCCGATCAACAGTTTTATCGAAGTGATGAACATCGGTGTGAACGGTACTTTTTTAGTTACTCGTGCGGTTATCCCTTTGATGATCGCTGCGGGTTACGGTCGTGTTGTGAATGTCGCCTCGATTGCGGGTAAAGAAGGTAATCCGAATGCCTCGGCCTATTCAGCGGCCAAAGCCGCCGTCATTTCATTAACCAAGAGTTTGGGCAAAGAACTGGCGGATAAAAATATTGCGGTCAATTGCGTTACCCCAGCGATTGCCAAAACAAAGTTGGCGATGGAGCAGGATCCCAAGCATATCGCCTACATCCTTGGAAAAATCCCACGCGGACGCATGCTTGAACTGAACGAAGCTTCGGCCATGATTTGCTGGCTGTGTACAGAAGAAAATTCATTCACTACGGGAGCGGTGTTCGATTTGTCGGGTGGACGCGCTACCTATTAATATAATCGTAAGAGCAATTATTCAGGGCTAGCCGTGCTAGCGCCTGCTTTCGTTTGATTACATTTGCGTCATAAATCATCAAAATCGGTCATTTCATAACGCTAGTACTTTGGTTATGAATTTTGATGAAATAGTATCCAGATCATGTGATTGATGAATTTATGGATCTGGAAATGGCGCGATCAATTAAAGCGGATGCTTATCTGCAGTTTATGTCTGCGCGCCTTGCGCTGCGTAAACGCGCAGGCCTTCCTAAGTTGGATCCACTGGAAGAGCGTGTGATTGAAATGGTGGCGCTCGCTTCTGAGCCCGGTGAGCGGCTTTCAGTCACTGACGTGATTACTACTTCAGACTTAGGATCACCAACGACGCTACACAGCCGTTTGAAATCCTTACGCAGCAAGGGATTAATAGAGCTAGCTTACGCCGACGATGTGAGCAGACGTCAACTGCAATTGACTACGGCGGGCATGAGCTACTTTGATGTGTTGGCGAAGTGTATGGCGGCCGCTGTTAAATAAATTTCATTCAATCGATGTGATATTAAATTGCAGTGAAATTAAATCGCAGTGAAATTAAATTGCAGTGACATCGGGATGCGATGGAAATCGTAGAATTTCTGCGATCAATTTGAGTGACTCTTCACATTCCCTGCGTGCCTGAGGGCCACCCAATGAAATTCGGACGGCATCCGGCGGATCATCATTTGTACAAAACGCCGCACTAGAGACAACACCTACACCACGGGTTCGCATAGTAGACGCAAATTCAGCCGGACTCCAACCCGATGGCAGTGTTAGCCACAGATGAAAACATTCGGGTGGCGCTTCATAAGAAAAATTCGCTAATAATTTTTTCGCTAGTTGCTGTCGAGCGACCGACTCTTCTCGGACAGCATTCAACATATCGCTGGCAATCCCACTGACGACCCATTGCGTTGCAATCGCATTAGTTATGGGCGATGACATCACTGTGGTGGCACGTAGTGCTCCAGCCAATCGTTGTACTTGTTTTTCGCTCGGCGCATAGACATACGCGGCGCGCAAACCTGCACCTAGAAATTTACTCAAACCAGTGATGTAATACGTTAGTTCAGGTGCTAGTGACGCCATCGCTGGTAGCTGCTCGCTTGGTAGCATGGCGTAGGCATCATCTTCAATAATAGGAATGTTATAGCGCAGAGCGATATCGGCTAAGGCTTCACGACGACGTTTAGAAATAGTCAGCGTGGTCGGATTCAGCAAGGTTGGATTGCAATACAAAGCTTTGGGACGTATGGTTTTGCATGCGAGATCAAACTCATTCGCACTGGGTCCTTCGTCATCGAGACTAAGCGAGTACAACTGCACGCCTAGCTGTGTTGCAATCGCTTTAATACCTGGGTACGACAAGGCTTCGACACAGATGGTTTCTCCCGGTCGGGCTAGTTGTGAGACGAGTGCGGCGAGTGCGCTATGAATACCGGGACAAACTAATACACGGTCCGGGCTGCACTCGGGCAGTCGTTGTCTAAGCCAGAGTACGGCAGCTTCTTTGTCTTCCGGGAAGCCGCCAAAATCCTGATAGCGCAACAGATTGTGCAGATTAGTCTGGCTCATCAGGGCTGCAGCAGTTTCATGCATGCGCGACAGCAGTGTTGGATGATCAGGTTCGGGCGGGAGATTCATTGTCATCTCCGCGCTGCTGCCTCCTCGCAGTGGAAATTTGGGTGTGGTGCCGCGCACGAAGCTACCCATGCCCGGTCGTGAATCAATCAACCCTCGTTTTTTCGCTTCTGCGTAAGCGCGTGCGACTGTGGTGTAGTCCAGCTTCAATCGCTCAGATAAAACACGTAAGGTTGGGAGTTTGTCTTTGGGAGCGAGTCGGCCGCTTTTAATATCTTCTGCAATCAAGTCTGCAATCAATAGATAGGCCGGTTGACTACTGGCGGATAGGCGCCGTTGCCAATGTTGCGTTATTTTTTTACTGTGCTGAGCGGTGGCACTGATTGAATCCATGGCGACTGATTGCATTCACTTGAACGGAATGCCAAAAAATTTACATGGAATTCACAGTGCATTGATCGTGCCAACCGCTACAGTAGCTTTGCAGAGCTTGTTATCCCAACTTTGGTGCGTTGATGTTATTGATTGGACTCATTGATTGGATTTGATTGCAACGTACTGGTGCGCTATCAAATTCTAAAGTTGAATCAATCTGGATTAGATTAATTTTGAAATAAAGAATCGTATGGATGAAAATCCTTGGCCATACTTCTTGATCGGATATTGATTGGGTTAATTTCTGACTCTGAAGTTACGAGTGGCACGGCATTTGCAATAAGAGGAACGTATTACTTTTCATTCCCCCTCTTATCGGAGATACAGCAATGCCAAAAGTCAGCAAACCAGCCAATCAAAAGGGTGATTTTCTCGTTGATTACGAAGAGAAGGTCTTTGAAGATGTCAAAGCCGATCCAGGCGAAAAGGCGCTGGTGACATTTCACACGGTCGCTTTTGAAGGTTCCATCGGTTTCGTGAATTTGCTGCAAGCCACTCGTCTGCAGCGCAAAGGTTTTGAAACATCGGTGCTGCTGTATGGTCCTGGCGTCACTCTGGGTGTTAAGCGCGGATTTCCTACCTTGGGTGATGAAGCGTTCCCAGGTCATCAAAACTTTAATAATCAAATCACCAAGTTTATTGCTGAAGGCGGCAAAGTTTATGCCTGCCGTTTTGCATTGCAAGCTTTGTATGGTCATGGCGAGGGTGCTTTGATTGATGGTATTCGACCTGTGAATCCGCTCGATGTACTA
>CANGFL010000291.1 GCA_947453015.1 Oxalobacteraceae bacterium
AGAGGTAGCGAAGATGCCCATCGCCGCTAAGCGAATCACATAATCCAGTAGCACGCGCGATGACGACAAGGTGGGAATCAGCGCCAGTACAGCGAGCGCCAGCAGAGCCCACAAAAAATCCGAACGAAATGTAGAGGACTGTTTCATGCGCGAGTTTCCTTGCCGAGTAATCCGTTCGGACGCAGTATTAATATCAATGCCATAGCGATGAACATCAAGCCTTCAACGAATAAAGGAAATCCTATCGTTCCGAAGGCACGTATTAGGCCAATCATTAAAGCGCCGACTAGTGCGCCGCTGACCGAGCCCATGCCACCGATGACAGTCACGATGAACGATTCAATCAGAATAGAAAATCCCATGCCCGGCGACATTGATCGCACTGGCGCTGCCAGACCCCCCGCCATACCAGCGAGCGCACCACCAAAGGCAAACACACCGGCATAAATTAAACCGGTGTTTAGACCCAATGCAGAAGTCATAGTGGGGTTTTGCGCAGCGGCGCGAACAATTTTTCCTAAGCGTGTGTGATTCAGTATCGCCCACAGCACCACGGCAATCAGTGCGGCAGCAGCAATCAGATACACATAAAACAGCGGAACAATGCCCCCTAAGATAAACAGAGGGGGGGCTTGGAACGCATCAGGCATACCCATCGATTGGAATTCTGCACCCCAGACGATTTTTACGATGTCATCCATCATCAATACCAGCGCGTAGCAGACCAGTAACTGCATCAGCACATCAGCGTTGTATACGCGACGCATGAAGAAGCGCTCGAAAAGTAATCCGAATAAGCCGACGCCTAACCCCGCTGCCACGATAGACAAAGCAAAACTACCCGTGACGCGGTAAGCGGTGAGTGCCACATACGCACCCAGCATATAAAACGAGCCATGGGCAAAATTCACAATACCCAAGACACCAAAAATCAGCGTCAGGCCAGCAGCCACTAAAAATAGTAGCGAGCCAACGATCATGCCGGTGGAGAGTTGGGTCACGATGCATGACATCGAACTCAAGCAATCAAGCAAAGCAGAGGGATTCAATCAGCGCTCCTGGAGTACAAGGCAGCGAGCAGAAACGTATGCTCGATGATGATGCCCCGCTTGGGAAAGCGGGGCGGTTATAAAACGTTTACGTAAGATTAAATAAACCTTGATGTAACGATTACGCAAAGCCTTTACGTTTTTTCCATTCGGCTTCGAGTTCGGCAATTTGTTTCCAGTTGCCAGGGACAGGATTCGACATGAAGGGCTCTTTACCCGACAGCTCACCCCAGCCGAGTGCGTAGTCCACTAAGGTGTGATCCTCTGCACGCATAGTTAATTTGCCATTGGCACCGAAAGGCGAATCAATCGTCAAGCCTGTCAGTGCAGCGGCGACTTTTGCACCGTCTGCGCTTTTGGCTTTTTTCATTGCAGCCGTTAAAAACTGTATGCCTGCAGCGTTTTGCCATGCCCAGTTCAATGGTAGATCGCGATACTTTGCTTGATAGGCATCTGACCAAGCACTGTTACCGGCGTTATTAGGGAAGCTCTTCAAATAACGATTGCCTGAGTGTAGACCCTGCGGTACCGCTTTCACGTTATGCAGCACGGCATAATCCGCCATGTTCACACCAAAGAATTGCCTGTCTTTAAACAGAGCATAGATATTCGATTGATCGATGAACGAAGTCAGATCGCCACCCCATAAGCAGGAATACACGGCTTGTGGATTACCTTGCAGCAGACGGGTGATGTTTTCGCTGTAATCAGCTTGGAATAATTTTGGCCAGACATCACCAATCACTTCAACATCTTTGTTGAAAAATTTCAGATGGTCGATAAATTCAGCAGTCGTGTCACGACCATACGCATAGTCAGGTGAGCAAGTCATCCAACGGCGAAGATTTTTTTCTTTCGCAACCTTAGCTGCATAGGCGCCACCGATGACGGCATCATGAATACCTTGGCGTGCGCAACGAAAGGCTAATGGCGTACGTAATTTAGGATCGGCGGTAAGAGCAGACGTTTCTGAGCAGGTGTGTATTACCAGTACACCCAGATCACGCGCCACTTCATGCACCGCAAATGCGCCCGATGACGCTTCGCCGTCATAAATAATTTCGCAGCCTTCAGCGGTAACTAGTTCGCGGGCGACACGCGCCGCTTCTTGCGGCTGACCTTTAGAATCACGAATGACTAATTCAATCTTGCGTCCACCCAGACCACCGGCCGCATTGAATTTTTCCACTTCCATTTGAGCGGCATTAGTCGATGCCTGTCCCAGCATGGCGACTCGACCAGACAAGATGGTCGGCATACCCACGCGTATCGGTTTGTTTTGTGCCAGCGAGATGTAGGGGAAACCAATGCTGGCCATACCGGCGATTGCCGTTGCACCTTGAATCAGTTTGCGACGTTGGGGTTGTTTTGGTGCGTTGTCGTCTTTGATGCTCATGGTTGTCTCCTGTTTTTATAAGTGGAACCCTGAAGCGTCATGCTATTTATTGCAATTCGTACTTGCCTAAGCGGGGTTTAAAAATTCATTAAACGGCAATTATGCTGTGGCGCAGCAGAACGGTTTCTGGTCGGGGTCTCCGTACGCACGACCAGAACCGTTTTAGTATAAGGGAAATGTTGATTACCACCACGGATAAAAATCAGGCATCTGTGACGGTTTAGAGTTGAAGTTTGGTTTACGCTTTTCGGTAAATGCTGCCACACCTTCTTTACCATCGTGGATGCTGGCATAAAACATCGCCAGCGATTCAACTTTATGCGCTTCTTCCGGATGGCTGAACGCGCTGTTTCGGTAAATCATTTGGCGCGCCATGGCGGTTGATGTAGGTGAACGCTCAGTTGCGATCATACGTGCCAGTTCGCGTGCACGTGTGAGTAGCTGATCAGCAGGTAAAACTTCTTTCACCAAGCCGTGCTTATGCGCTTCAGCGGCAGAAAAAATTTCGGCGGTATGTATCCACTCAAGTGCTTTGGCAACACCGACGATGCGTGGCAAGAACCAGGTTGAACACGCTTCTGGCACGATACCGATTTTGCCAAATACAAAACCAAACTTTGCATTTTCAGACGCCAGACGGATATCCATTGCTAACTGCATAGTGACGCCGACACCTACTGCGGCACCATTGATGGCACCAATGATCGGTTTTTTACAATTAAAAATCGCTAACGAAACTCGACCACCGGTATCACGCACGCCCTTAACGATTACGGGGTCATCCAGCCGCTCGTTCATATCTTTCATGGTCGGATGTTGAGTTTCATCCAAGCCAAACACATTCCCACTCACAGCTAAATCCATACCCGCACAAA
>CANGFL010000292.1 GCA_947453015.1 Oxalobacteraceae bacterium
AATCCAAAGGTACGTGCTCGGGCAATTTCTTGAATGTAGGACTCGAAGCTCAGATCAACTTCGGCGGTCTGGCCGCTGCCGTCAATGGCAGGATGATTGAATTCGATAAAAAACTTTAGGCGAAATCCGTGGCAGGGTTCAAGCCGTGCCCATTTTTCATTTGCGCCTTCGCCCTCGCGAACTTCAACGGCCTTACATACGCGTATGAATTTTTTCGGCGCATCTTGCTCGCAACGACCCGCCTGCTGCAAAAGAAAAACAAACGATGCAGCGGACCCATCCATAATGGGAATTTCTTCGGCGGTTAAATCAACCAGCAAATTATCAATGCCCAAACCGGCGCAGGCAGACATTAAATGCTCAACCGTAGAAACACGTACGCCGTCTTTTTCCAGCACTGAAGCCATACGCGTATCACCCACCCCCATAGCATTCGCAGGTAGTTCCACCGGAGGATGAATATCCACTCGACGAAAAACAATGCCGGTATCAATCGGTGCCGGACGCAGCGTGAGTTCGACGCGCGTACCGCAATGCAGACCGACGCCAGTGGTAGTGACGATCTGATTAATGGTGCGCTGTCTAATCACGCTGGAATACTCTCAGGTTGCCGTATGAATTACAGCTGACCCAGCATAGTCTCTGCATTCGAGACTTCAAATTTACCGGCGGCTTCAACGTTGAGTTTTTGTACTACGCCATCTTTGATCAGCATGGAGTAACGCTGTGAACGAACGCCCATACCAAACTGGCTAAAGTCAGCCGACAAGCCAACGGCTTTAGAAAAATCAGCATTGCCATCAGCCATCATACGAACGATACCCGTAGATTTTTGTTCACGACCCCAAGCGCCCATCACAAATGAGTCATTCACCGAGATACACCAGATTTCATCCACACCTTTGGCATGCAATTCTTTAGCATGCTTGACGTAACCAGGTACATGTTGCGCTGAGCACGTTGGTGTGAAAGCACCAGGCAATGCAAATATCGCAATCGTCTTGCCCTTAACCAAGTCCGACACGTTGAACGTATTCGGTCCGAGCGAACAGCCCGCTGTTTCGGTTTCGATGAATTCAGCAAGCTTACCTTCAGGGAGATGATCTCCGACTTTGATTGTCATGATGTTTCCTTATCTATGAATGGAAAACGGCACACAGGGCCCGGTGGAAATAAAACCGCGCCCGAATGTTGCCATCGGACGCGGTGAGCTAATACTGCACCAGCGAAGTATGCCTTGTCAGCAGACTTTTTGCAGAATCAGTCCGCCTGGCGGCGCAAGAATGCCGGAATATCATAGGTTTCAGTACCATTTCGCTCCATCGCACGAACTGTCTCCGACGCCGATTCACGACGCCATACGGCCGGTGTACGAATCGCATCGAATTGCTGGTTAGCGCCAGGTGAAGCATCCGCAGTTGATACGGGTTCGTTATACGTACCAGTGCGCTGTACAGCGACGGGATTGGGTACCAATACCGGTGCGCGACGCGCACGACCCAAGCCTGTTGCCACCACCGTAACGCGTAATTCATCGCCCATGCTTTCGTCATACGCAATACCTTGCGCAATCGAAGCATCATCTGCGGCGAATGCACGTACCGTTGCCATGACGTCTTTGATTTCTTTACCTTTGAGCGAACGACTACCAGTAACGTTCACCAACACGCCACGCGCACCCGAGAGATCAATGCCATCCAACAGTGGCGAAGCAATCGCTTGCTCTGCTGCGATACGTGCACGATCAACGCCCGAAGCGACCGCTGTACCCATCATCGCTTTGCCTTGCTCAGCCATGATGGTTTTAACGTCGTTGAAGTCAACGTTGATATGGCCTGGGACATTGATGATCTCGGCAATACCTGCAACGGCATTGTTTAATACATCATCAGCGTGTTGCAACCAATCGGCCATGCTGTCGTCTTCGTAAATTTCTTCCAACTTTTCATTCAGAATGACGATCAATGAATCGACATGCTTGCTGAGTTCATCCAGACCCTCATTCGCGATATCCATACATTTTTTACCTTCGTAGGTGAATGGCTTGGACACGACCGCAACGGTCAGTGCGCCCAATTCTTTCGCCACTTGTGCAACGATAGGTGCAGCACCAGTGCCCGTGCCACCACCCATACCTGCAGCGATAAACACCATGTGCGCGCCACGCAGAGCATCTTCGATACGCTCACGCGTTTCTTCCGCTAACTGACGACCTAGCGCAGGTTTCATCCCTGCACCTAAACCTGATTCACCGATCTGAATCACGTTATGCGCTTTTGAGAGCGTTAACGCCTGAGCGTCGGTATTGGCGACGATGAATTCGACACCAGAGACGCCCTTGTTGATCATATGCTGCACAGCGTTGCCGCCGGCACCACCGACACCGACCACTTTAATAATGGTCCCCTTCGTGTTTTCTAGCATATCGATTTCCATGTTTTACTCCCCAGATGATGCAGTTTTTAGTCGTTAACCATCACGTAGCGTGACGGCTAGCAACTAACAACTGCAGATTGATACAAAAACTTCTACGTTACACATTCAAACTCAAAAATTACCAAGAAACCACTCTTTCATTCGTTGCCATACTGCCGTTGCCGAACCACCTTGACGCACGACGACCTGCCCTCTCAAATACTGACGCTTGGCTTCAATCAGCAAACCCAAGACTGTCGAATAACGCGGACTACGAACCACATCAGCCAACTGCCCGCTGTAATCAGGCATACCTATACGTGCAGGCTTGAGAAAAATATCTTCAGCCAATTCAGCTATACCTGGTAACTGCGCAGTACCACCGGTTAAGACAATTCCGGAGGACAGTACTTCTTCAAATCCTGATTCACGTACGACTTGATGCACCAGCGAGAAAAGTTCTTCTACGCGCGGCTCTATCACTGCCGATAACGCTTGTCGCGACAAGGTACGCGCTCCGCGATCACCTAAACCGGGTACGTCAAATACATCTGTCGGATCAGCCAACACTTGTTTGGCGATGCCATAACGGACTTTGATTTCTTCTGCCTCACCGGTTGGTGTACGTAAGGCCATTGCAATGTCATTCGTGATTTGATCACCTGCAATCGGTATCACGGCGGTATGACGTATCGCACCTTCAGTAAAAATCGCTATGTCAGTGGTGCCACCGCCAATATCAACCAACACCACACCCAATTCTTTTTCATCGTCGGTCAGCACCGCATCGGCCGAAGCCATAGGCTGCAATATCAAGTCGGTGACATCGAGTCCGCAACGACGTATGCATTTCACAATGTTTTGTACCGCCGATACTGCACCGGTGACGATGTGTACTTTTA
>CANGFL010000293.1 GCA_947453015.1 Oxalobacteraceae bacterium
AGAGTTTGGCGTATGCCATGCTGGCTGGATTACCACCCGAGATCGGGCTATATGCCAGCCTGCTGCCTATGGTGGCTTATGCTCTATTTGGTAGCAGCATGACGCTGGCAGTCGGCCCGGTCGCTGTTTCGTCATTGATGACGGCGAGTGCGTTGATGCCGCTGGCATCGCAAGGATCTGCCGAGGATGTTTCGCTGTCTATTCTTCTTGCACTGCTATCCGGTGTGATGCTGCTAGCTGCCGGTTTTTTGCGGCTGGGGTTTTTAGCGTGGTTTCTGAGTCATCCAGTCATCAGTGGGTTTATCTCTGGTTCCGCCGTATTGATCGCTATCGGGCAGCTCAAGTATTTGCTCGGGCTGCAGTTTTCTTCTTCAGGCGTTGTGTCGTCTCTTAACAAGCTTGGACAGCATCTGCATGAGACCAACACAACGACAGCACTCTTGGGTTTGGGTGCAGTCGTTTTTCTATTCTTTGCACGTAACTATCTCGGCCCATTACTAAAGCAACTAGGTATATCAGCAAAAAGTTCTGAGCTCATCACTAAACTAGCGCCTATGGCCGTGGTCATCGTTTCAACTGCACTCGTCGCTAGCTATGGGCTTGATCAAACCGACAAAGTATCGATTGTTGGTCGCGTACCAGGAGGCTTGCCTTCCATAGCACTGCCTTCCATTCAGTGGGAACAAATCCACACGCTCTGGTTGCCTGCATTGTTGATATCGCTGGTGGGATTTGTCGAGAGTGTCTCCGTTGGTCAATCGCTGGCACTCAAGCGTGGTCAACGTATTGATCCCAATCGCGAACTCGTTGGCATTGGTGCTGCGAATGTCGCCAGCGCGCTTTCAGGTGGCTTTCCAGTTACGGGTGGCTTTGCTCGTTCTGTTGTGAATTTTTCTGCAGGCGCACAAACGCCTGCAGCAGGTATCGTTTCTGCTGTCTTAATGGCGATCGTTATTGCTGGCTTAACCGATTGGTTTTACTATTTACCGCAAGCAGTACTGTCAGCCACGATTATTGTGGCAGTCATTGGGCTGATTGATACTCACACACTCAAAGAAGCCTGGCACTACGATAAAGCTGATGCTATCGCTCTGTTATTAACTTTCACAGGCGTCATTGTGTTTGGTGTCGAAGAAGGTATTGTGATCGGCGTTGCGATGTCACTCGCGGTACTTGTATGGCGCAGTAGTCACCCGCATATGGCTTTAGTCGGCCGCGTTCCCGGAACAGAACACTTCAGAAATATAGAACGTCACCAGGTAGACGTTTTTCCAGGGCTGATCGCGTTGCGTATTGATGAGAGCATTTACTTCGCTAACTCTCAACTCATCGCAGAAAAAATTGAAGGCTTACTCAGCGAAAAACCAGCAACGAATTGCGTGTTACTCATACTGTCGGCTGTCAATCAACTCGACACCACTGCCTTGGGCATGTTGACTGAACTTGAAAAAACTCTAGCCGCAAGAAATATTACGCTGCAATTTGCTGAAGTAAAGGGACCGGTTCAAGATAGGCTGCAACAAACCGAACTCGGTGAACGCATGCGGGATAAAATTTTCCTCAGTACCCATCAGGCTTTTCTCGACTATCAACAGAAAAATCCCTCAGTCAAAATAACTGTATCAACTCATTGATTCTGAGGCTTGGCTATATCACGCCAGAATCACGCAGTCTAGCTATCTCATCATGCGAGTAATGAAGCTCACGCAGTACTTCGTGCGTGTCTTGTCCCAGCGAGGGCGGCGCACGACGGTAGCTTACCGGTGAAGCCGAGAGCCGCATCGGTGAAGCCACCAAATCCAGCGCGCCATAGCTGGGCGAATTCATCTGAATTTGCATCTCACGCGCGCGCACTTGCGGATCACGAAAGACACGATCAATGGTGTTGATCGGCCCACAAGGAAAACCTTCTTGCTGCGCTAACTCACACCATCTCTCTACGCTATGCTGCTTCATCAAAGGCGTTAGTACCTCGAGTAACTCAGCACGATGACGAACGCGCATCGCATTTGTTGCAAACCGTTCGTCACTCGCAATAGCAGCTTGTCCAGCTGCGCGACACAAAGAAGTAAATTGACCGTCGTTGCCAATAGCCAGCATCACATGACCATCTGCGCAAGTGAAAGGCTGATACGGAACGATAGAGGGATGAGCACTGCCCATGCGTTGAGGAACGCTGCCACTCAATAAATAATTACCGGACTGATTTGCCAGCGCAGCTACCTGCACATCTAACAAAGCGATATCGATATACTGACCTTGATTACTCTTAGCGCGATGTAACAGCGCTGCGAGAATCGCATTCGTCGCATACAAGCCAGTGAGAATATCGACAACCGCCACACCGACTTTTTGCGGGCCACCACCCGGCACATCATCAGGCTCGCCGGTAACACTCATCAAACCACCCATAGCTTGCACCAAGGCGTCATAGCCGGGCCGATCAGCATACGGACCATCTTGGCCAAAACCAGTAATAGAGCAATAAATGAGACGAGGATTAATGCGAGATAGTGAGTCGTAATCAAGGCCATATTTTTTCAGGCCACCGACTTTGTAGTTTTCAATCAGCACATCGGCTTGCGCGATCAGCTTGATTAAAATTTCACGACCTTTATCCGTCGTGAAATCTAACGTAAGGGAACGCTTGTTTCGATTCGCGCAAAAAAAGTACGCTGCGTCCTGAGCATCACCTTCCGTGTGCGAGACAAAAGGTGGACCCCAGCTGCGTGTATCGTCACCGACTCCGGGGCGCTCTATCTTGATAACGTCGGCACCCAAATCCGCTAAATTTTGAGTGGACCACGGCCCCGCCAACACGCGCGAAAGATCGACAACGTTTATGTCATCCAGCGCACCGGCCATAGCAAGACTCAGAAAAAAGCCTGAATGCCGGTCTGGGCTCGACCCAGTATCAGCGCATGAATATCATGCGTGCCTTCATACGTATTCACGACTTCAAGATTGACTACGTGACGAATAACGCCATACTCATCGCTGATCCCATTACCACCCAACATATCGCGCGCCACACGAGCAATATCCAACGCCTTGCCGCATGAATTGCGTTTCATTATGGAAGTGATTTCAACCGCTGCCGTACCCTCATCACGCATACGACCCAGCCTCAAACATCCCTGTAATGACAGCGCAATGTCGGTTTGCATGTCGGCTAATTTTTTTTGTATGAGTTGATTCGCGGCTAATGGACGACCAAATTGTTTACGCTCCAACGTGTAGGTACGCGCGGTATGCCAACAAAACTCGGCTGCTCCCATCGCGCCCCATGAAATACCAAAGCGCGCTGCGTCCAA
>CANGFL010000294.1 GCA_947453015.1 Oxalobacteraceae bacterium
AGCATGAGACTACTTATTAAAAACGGACGCCTGATTGATCCGGCTAACCACATCGATGCACAGCACGATGTTTATATTGCGGATGGTCGTATCGCCGCCATTGCACAAGCACCTGCAGGTTTTGTGGCCGATCAAATCATCGATGCCAGCGGCTTAATCGTGTGCCCGGGGTTAGTTGATTTATCTGCGCGATTGCGTGAGCCGGGTTACGAATACAAAGCGACACTTGAATCCGAATTGCAATCGGCATTAGCGGGCGGCGTGACAAGTTTGCTATGTCCACCCGATACCGATCCTGTATTGGATGAGCCGGGCTTAGTTGAAATGCTAGTCCATCGCGCACGTATTTTGAATCAGTCGCATGTGTATCCTTTGGGTGCGTTGACGGTAGGTCTTAAGGGCCGTGAGTTAACTGAAATGGCTGAGCTCACCGAAGCGGGTTGTATTGGTTTTTCGCAAGCAGAGCAAACGATAGAAGATAGCACCGTGCTGATGCGTGCGATGCAGTACGCACAAACCTTTGGCTACACCGTGTGGTTGCGTCCGCAAGATCCGCATCTGGGTAAAGGTGGTACAGCACATAGCGGGCCATTAGCTTCGCGACTAGGCTTGTCGGGTGTGCCTGTTATTAGTGAGACGATTGCCCTACATACGATCTTTGAATTAATGCGATCAACCGGCGCTCGCGTGCACTTGTGTCGTTTGTCATCTGCAGCAGGTATCGCATTAGTGCGTGCTGCAAAAGCTGAAGGCTTGCCAGTGAGTTGTGATGTGGGTGCGCATCATGTGCATCTGACAGATAACGACATTGGTTTCTTTGATCCGAATGCGCGACTCTCACCGCCATTGCGCAGTCAGCGTGATCGCGATGCGATTCGCGCAGCGCTGATGGATGGAACGATTGATGCCATCTGTTCAGATCACACACCAGTTGATGATGATGAAAAATTATTGCCCTTTGGCGAAGCTTCGCCCGGTGCGACTGGCTTGGAATTATTGCTATCGCTCTCGCTGAAGTGGGCGGATGAGCAGTTATCTGGCGACGATAAACTGTCGATTGCCATCTCCCGCATTACGGCAGATGCAGCACGCGTTGCTGGCTTGTCGGCCGGTGGTTTATCGACCGGCAGTGTCGCCGATGTGTGTGTGTTTGATGCGGATGCGCGTTGGTTAGTCAATGCCGCAGCCATTGTGAGTCAAGGTAAGCACACACCTTTTCTCGGTTATGAATTACCTGGTCAGGTTCGACATACGATCGTCTCTGGTCGTCTGGCTTATAGTCGCTAGTGACGATGCCGGTATTGCCGTTAGCAAGGCTTGGCCTGCATTTGTTCGTCGGTTTATGGAAAACCGCCGTACTTTTTCCGTGGTTGGATGAGGCGGGTCGTGATCGTCGTATACAACGCTGGTCGCGTCAGCTGGTAGAAATATGCGGTGTCAGCATGGAGCTGGATGCTGAGCGACAAGAACAACCCGTATCGCCCGCGCTGATTATTTGCAATCATATTTCGTGGCTGGATATTTTTGTCATCAACACCATTCATCCATGCCGCTTCGTCGCTAAATCCGATATACGTAGTTGGCCACTCATTGGGTGGCTGTGCCACAAAACCGGCACGATCTTTATCGCTCGTGGCAAGCAGAGTGATGTACGGCGTATCTATGCGGGATTAGTTAAAAGTATTCACGACGGTGAGCGTGTCGCTTTTTTCCCAGAGGGGACAACAGCACCGCAAGGCACTGTCTTACCGTTTCATGCGAATTTATTTGAAGCTGCGATTGAAGCACAGGTGCCTGTGCAACCTTATGCATTGCGCTATGTAGATGCGGATGGACAATTACATAACGCAGCGGACTTTATCGGAGAGATGACCTTCGTAGAAAGTGTGATTGCGATTATAAAAAGTGGCGGCATTAAAGCTGAATTAACTCGACTGCCTGCAATCCCTACCCAAGGTACGCATCGACGTGAGTTAGCTGTAACAGCGCGGGAAATGATTGCTTCAGTGCTTATGCCGGCAACTATCCCGGCTTCTGATGTTGAGGACAATCCACCTGCACCAGCAGTCGATCCTGTAAGCGCAGCGCGCTAAGCTTACCGCCCCAGACACATCCTGTATCGAGTCCGATCACATTCGGTTGTAACACGAGCCCCAGTGTTGACCAGTGACCAAAGACGATAGGCACGTCCAGGCTGCGTCGATTTGCTACCTCGAACCAAGGTAAGTAATTGCGAGGTGTGTGCCCCGGACCTTCCTTGCTTTTAAATTCCATCTCGCCCTCTGCTGTGCAATAGCGAAGACGCGTCAGTGCATTCACGATGCAGCGCAGTCGGTCGTTACCCTGTAAATCATCACTCCAGCGTAATGGCTCGTTACCATACATGGCGCGTAAAAAATCCAGCCAATGATCGCTGCGCAGTACCGCCGATACTTCACTCGCTAGTTCTAGGGTTTGTTGCGCCGTCCATTGCGGCAGTACGCCCGCATGAACAATTAAGTGGCCATCGGCCATTAAAGCAAGCGGTTGCTGTCGCAACCAGTCGAGTAGATCATCGCGATCGGGTGCAGCGAGCAAGCTGTCCAAGGTATCTGAGCGGCTGGCGGCACGCAGTCCATGCGCGACCGCAAGTAAATGCAGATCATGATTGCCCAACACCATCTGAGCGCGTTTGCCCATGGTTTGCAGCCGGCGCAGACAACCTAGAGAATCTGGGCCGCGATTGACCAGATCGCCGACGAAAATAAAGTGCGCGTCGGGCGACACTGAGAGCACGCGCTCCAGCAGCAGGTCGAGTTGCCCCGCGCAACCCTGTAAGTCACCTATGGCAAATAGCGTCATTAATATTTAAGCAAGTAAGCATTTTTCGGGAATCTGTTACTCATTCTATTTCCAACTGAGCTGGGTGGCTCCGTTAAAATGCAGGGTTAATTCAACAAAGTAGTTATTGAAACGATAAGGTAAGAGCATGATTCTCGTCACCGGCGGCGCTGGCTTCATCGGCTCCAATTTTGTGATTGACTGGCTAGCATCGAATGATGAGCCCGTCATCAACCTAGACAAACTAACCTACGCTGGCAATCCAGACAATTTTTCGTCGCTGGATGGCGATCCGCGTCACCATTTTGTTAAGGGTGATATCTGTGATCGTGAGTTGCTCAATCAGCTGATGGCACAACACAAGCCGCGCGCTATTGTGCATTTCGCCGCAGAGAGTCATGTGGATAGATCAATTCACGGTCCTGGTGATTTCATTAAAACCAATGTGGATGGTACCTTTAGTTTATTAGAAGCAGCACGCGCG
>CANGFL010000295.1 GCA_947453015.1 Oxalobacteraceae bacterium
CATAGGCCGAAATTTCCTAGTGAAGATCAATGCCAATATTGGTAATTCAGCAGTGACTTCATCGATTGGTGAAGAAGTTGAAAAAATGACCTGGTCGATACGTTGGGGTGGCGATACCGTGATGGATTTATCGACAGGTAAACATATTCATGAAACTCGTGAATGGATTATTCGAAACTCACCGGTGCCGATTGGTACTGTGCCAATTTATCAAGCCTTAGAAAAAGTAAATGGCAAAGCGGAAGACCTGACATGGGAAATTTTCCGTGACACCTTAATCGAGCAAGCCGAGCAGGGTGTGGATTACTTCACCATTCATGCCGGTGTTTTGCTGCGTTATGTACCACTCACTGCCAAGCGTATGACCGGTATCGTTTCGCGTGGCGGTTCCATTATGGCGAAATGGTGTCTGGCGCATCACAAGGAATCGTTCTTGTATGAGCATTTCGAAGACATCTGCGAAATCATGAAAGCCTACGATGTAGCTTTCTCATTAGGCGATGGTCTGCGTCCCGGTTCTATTTATGACGCGAATGATGAAGCCCAGCTGGGTGAATTAAAAACCTTGGGTGAATTAACGCAGATCGCATGGAAGCATGACGTACAAGTCATGATCGAAGGCCCAGGTCATGTGCCCATGCATATGATTAAAGAAAATATGGATTTGCAGTTAGAGCAGTGTCACGAAGCGCCGTTTTATACCCTAGGCCCACTAACCACCGATATCGCTCCTGGTTACGATCACATCACGTCCGGTATTGGTGCGGCACAAATCGGTTGGTATGGCACGGCTATGCTGTGTTACGTAACACCGAAAGAGCATTTAGGTTTGCCAAATAAGGTGGATGTTAAAGACGGCATCATCACTTATAAGATTGCAGCACATGCAGCTGATCTGGCTAAAGGTCACCCCGGAGCGCAGATACGCGATAACGCATTATCCAAAGCGCGTTTTGAATTCCGCTGGGAAGACCAATTCAATCTCGGTCTCGATCCCGATAAGTCGCGCGAATTTCATGATGAAACGCTACCTAAAGACTCAGCCAAAGTGGCGCACTTTTGCTCTATGTGCGGCCCGCATTTCTGCTCAATGAAAATCACTCAGGAAGTACGCGACTACGCCGAAAAGCAGGGCATTACTGAAATCGAAGCCTTAAAGCAGGGTATGGAAGTAAAGGCTGTCGAGTTTGTTAAAAACGGCGCTGAGCTTTATCGCAAACAGTGATGCACGCATCATGATTGTTATTGAGCTCAACGGCGAATCACGCTCGGTAGAAAAAGATCACTCAGTACATGACTTGATCAATGCATTGTCATTGACCAATCAGGCATTAGCGATTGCCGTTAATCGTGAAGTCGTGCCCCGTGCGCAATGGGCAACCCATCGCTTTTCCGATGGTGACAAAGTCGATGTGGTGCGTGCCATAGGCGGCGGGTAAGTTCAGTACGTGAAGCGATGCTAAAAGAACGAGACTAAGGATTAGCCAACACTATGAATGACTCACAACACACAGGCCTGACCATCGCAGGTAAAACGTATAGTTCACGTTTACTGGTAGGCAGTGGCAAATATAAAGACTTAGAACAGACACGGCTTGCTACGGAAGCCAGTGGTGCAGACATTATTACCGTGGCTATTCGTCGCGTAAATATAGGTCAAGATCCGAATGCGCCGAGTTTGTTAGATGCTGTGCCGCCGTCGCGCTACACCATACTTCCGAATACAGCGGGCTGTTACAACGCGAAAGATGCGGTGTATACATTGCAGTTGGCGCGTGAATTATTGAATGGTCACACGCTGGTGAAACTAGAAGTTCTCGGAGATGAAAAAACCTTGTTTCCGAATATGCCCGAGACTCTCAAAGCAGCTGAGACCTTAGTAAAAGAGGGTTTTGATGTGATGGTTTACTGCAGCGACGATCCTATTCAAGCAAAGATGCTGGAAGAGATAGGTTGCTGTGCTGTGATGCCATTAGCGTCATTGATCGGTTCGGGTATGGGTATTTTGAATCCGTGGAATTTATCCTTGATCATCGAACAAGCGAAGGTGCCGGTGTTAGTCGATGCCGGTGTAGGTACCGCATCGGATGCAGCAATTGCGATGGAATTGGGTTGTGATGGTGTGCTGATGAATACTGCTATCGCAGGCGCACAAGATCCTATACGTATGGCGCGCGCTATGAAACTAGCTGTTGAGGCGGGGCGTGAGGCTTTTCTGGCAGGGCGCATTCCGCGTAAATTTGCTGCATCACCTTCGTCACCCATGGCGGGCCGCATTGCATGAAAAAAGCTTGCGTGCTTGTGTTCGCCGGACTCGATCCTAGCGGTGGTGCAGGCATACAAGCGGATATACAGGCCATTAGCGATGCGGGTGCGCATCCGCTACCGATCATCACAGCATTGACGGTACAAGATAATCAGCACGTGCATGCAGTGCATCCCGTTGCCACGTCGATTTTAGTTGAGCAAGTTAATGCATTGATAGCGCACGGTACTGTTATTGGAGCGATCAAGATTGGCATAGTGGGCAGCTTAGCCAATGCGCAAGCGATTGCTGATGCCATCACCACGTTAAGAAAATTACATCCCACATTGCCCGTTGTACTCGATCCCGTATTAGCTAGCGGTCATGGAGACGTGCTCACTAAAGGTGATGCTGTGCAAGCGATTGCGCCATTGCGCCCGCTTGCGACGATTATCGTGCCAAATTTGCCTGAAGCGCGTGCTTTGTGTGATGGAAATGATCAACTCGACGTGCAGGCAAATCGATTACTTCAAGAGTCGCCTCACGTTATGATTAAAGGTGGTCATGGAGAAGGTGATGAGATCATCAACACATGGTTCCACGAAGAGCAACAACGTCAGTGGCGCTGGTCACGTTTGAGCGGCGATTACCACGGCTCAGGTTGCACTTTGGCATCCGCCATTGCAGCACGATTAGCTCAAGGCATCTCAATGGAAGCCGCTTTAGATGCTGCGCAAAATTACACTCAGCACAGTCTCGCCCATGCATACGCCATCGCGCCAGGCCAACAGATACCGCATCGCTTGAAGGAGATGTTATGAAAGGACTTTATCTAGTGACTCCCGATTGGGACGACACAGAACGACTAGTCGCAGTAAGCGAGCAGGCGATACGCGGTGGTGCAAGCTTGCTTCAATACCGTCACAAGACCGCCAGCGACAGTTTGCGCCACGAGCAAGCAGCAGCGTTATTAAAACTATGTCGCCGACTCAATGTTCCGTTCATTATTAATGATCATCTTGAGTTATGTGAGGCCATCGACGCTGATGGTATACATG
>CANGFL010000296.1 GCA_947453015.1 Oxalobacteraceae bacterium
AAATTCTGCTCGAATTTATCCGTATTCATGACGGAATTTTTCGGCCTCACTGCTGGCGTAGGATAATCCGCGGTGGTTATAGGGTGAAGCTTAGGTTTTTGTTGTATCAATGAATGCGCGAAAATTTTTTCTGCAAAACCAAACCAGCTGGTTTGTCCACGCGCACACAAATGGTAAACACCACTTAAGTGCTCAACAGCGGCGAGGTCTGGAAATTTTTTGATGATGCTTGCGGTAGCTTCAGCAATCGTAACGCTCCAGGTCGGGGCACCTATCTGATCATTGACAATAGAAAGCTCAGGCCGACTCTGCGCAAGACGCAACATGGTCAATAAAAAATTCTTTCCATGTAATCCATACACCCAACTGGTGCGCAAAATCAGATGCGGCAATCCAACTGCAGCAATCGCTTGCTCGCCTGCTAGTTTGCTACGTCCATACGCCGATAAAGGTCCGGTTGCATCGGTTTCTAACCATGCGCCCGCTTTACCACCGTCATACACATAATCGGTTGAGTAATGAATGAGACTCGCCCCAAGAAGTTTGGCTTCTTCTGCCATCACACCCGGTGCCTCGGCATTAATACGGTAGGCCAGCGCTTCATCCGTCTCAGCCAAATCAACGGCGGTATAGGCGGCCGCATTCACAATAAGATTGGGGCGAATGCTACGAATCACTTCACGCATCGAATCTAGATTCGATAAATCGAATTGCGTACGATCCAAGGTGACGATCTCACCCAAACCAACTAAGGCGTGCTGTAACGCGCCGCCTACTTGACCATTGCGGCCGGTGACAAGAATTTTCATGCAAATACGTCGGCAGAAGCGAGAGGTACTCCCGCTTTATCTTTAACGGAGAGTAGTGGTTCTTGCTGCAAAGGCCACTCTATACCCAGCACTGGGTCATTCCACAATAAGGAGCGCTCATATTCAGGAGCGTAATAATCAGTGGTCTTGTATAAAAATTCTGCGCTATCACTGGTCACCAAAAAACCATGAGCAAATCCGGGCGGCACCCAAAATTGTCGATGATTTTCGGCGGACAAAATAACTGACACCGATTTCCCAAAGGTAGGCGAGCTACGGCGCAGATCGACGCACACATCAAACACTTCACCCGAAGTGACACGCACTAATTTTCCCTGGGTCTGTTGCATTTGATAATGCAAGCCGCGCAAAACACCTCGCGCTGAACGCGAATGATTGTCTTGAACAAACACGGGAGAGACGCCCGTCAATTCTTCAAACTGACGCTGATTGAAACTCTCGTAAAAAAAACCACGGGCATCACCAAACACTTTCGGTTCAATGATCATCACATCCGGTATCGCCGTCTTGATCACGTTCATAAGATCAATACACCTTTTCTTTCAACATGCGCAGCAAATACTGGCCGTAGGTATTTTTCTTCAATGGTTCAGCGAGTTTTTGTACCTGCGCGGCATTGATATAGCCCTTGCGATAGGCCACCTCTTCCGGACACGCCACTTTCAGACCCTGACGTTTTTCTAGAGTAGCTATAAATTGCGCCGCCTCCAATAATGATTCGTGCGTACCCGTATCTAGCCATGCCATACCGCGCCCCATCAACTCGACTTGCAGTTGCTGTTGCTCGAGATAGACTCGATTGACGTCGGTAATTTCCAACTCACCGCGTGGAGAAGGTTTGATATTGGCAGCAATATCACATACCTGTTGATCGTAAAAATACAGGCCCGTGACTGCGTAATTCGATTGTGGCTGCTTTGGCTTTTCTTCGATGCTAATCGCGCGACGTTGATCATCAAAACCAACCACACCATAGCGCTCGGGATCATCAACGTGATACGCAAACACGGTTGCACCCTCTTGCCGTGCATTGGCAGCACGCAAGCGTGCATCTAAATCGTGGCCGTAAAAAAGATTATCGCCAAGGATGAGCGCCGAAGGATGGTTACCAACGAACTCTTTTCCAATGATGAAGGCTTGCGCCAATCCATCGGGCGAAGGTTGCACGGCGTACTGAATATTGATGCCCCACTGACTGCCATCACCTAACAAATCCGTGAAGCGTGGCGTGTCCTGCGGTGTAGAAATCAGCAGTATGTCGCGGATACCCGCTAACATTAGCGTGGTCAGCGGGTAGTAAATCATGGGTTTGTCATACACCGGCATGAGCTGCTTGGATACTGCCATCGTGACCGGATACAAACGTGTACCTGAGCCACCCGCTAAGATGATGCCGCGACGATTATTTATTTGTGCTGAGCTCACGCTGCACCTCCGGCACGTTGGCTGTAATTACGATCTATCCATTTCAGATAATCCCCTGACTGTACTTTGCGTACCCATTCTTGATTGGCTAAATACCACTGCACGGTTTTACGCATGCCTGTCTCAAATGTTTCGGTTGGACGCCAGCCGAGTTCACGCTCTGTTTTGCGTGCATCGATGGCGTAACGACGATCGTGACCAGGACGATCTTTAACGTAGGTAATTTGTTCACGATAGGATTGCTTTGCAGGAGACAGTTCATCCAGCAAATCACACAAGGTATGCACTACATCGATATTGGCTTTTTCATTCCAACCACCGATGTTGTAGGTCTCACCCGGCTGACCGTCGGTCAATATGCGGCGAATCGCACTGCAATGATCGCCGACATACAACCAATCACGCACCTGCTGGCCATCACCGTAAATCGGTAGGGGTTTACCTGCCAATGCATTCGCAATAATCAGTGGCACTAATTTTTCTGGGAACTGCAGCGGGCCGTAATTATTTGAGCAATTACTCGTCAATACTGCCATGCCATACGTATGATGCCAGGCACGGACTAGATGATCAGAAGCAGCCTTCGATGCTGAGTACGGACTATTCGGAGCATAAGGCGTGGTTTCAGAAAAAGGTGGATCACCCGGATTCAGTGTTCCAAACACTTCATCCGTCGACACATGCAAAAAGCGAAAAGCGGCCCGCTCAGTTTCAGACAAGCCCGCGCAATGAGCGCGTGCAGCTTCTAATAAACTAAAAGTGCCATCGACATTCGTTTTGATGAAATCGCCGGGACCGTGAATCGATCTATCCACATGGCTCTCGGCCGCGAAGTGCACAATAGCGCGCGGCTTGTGTTGTGCCATCAGCTGATTCAGCAACTCACGATCGCAGATATCACCCTTCACGAAATGGTGACGCGGATCGCCATCCAGCGAAGAAAAATTGTCTGGATTGCCAGCGTAGGTTAGTTTGTCTAGGTTGATGACGGGCTCATCATTCGATGCTAGCCAGTCAATCACAAAATTGGAGCCGATGAAGCCAGCGC
>CANGFL010000297.1 GCA_947453015.1 Oxalobacteraceae bacterium
AACATTGCTACAGCCATCAGCGTCATCAGAATACCAAGTCCCGCGCGTTGAGCTATTTCACCAACGCGTTCAGGCACCTGACGCCCTGAAAAAAGTTCCAGCGAATAATACAACAAATGCCCACCATCCAGCACAGGAATCGGTAGCAGATTCATCACTCCCAAGCTGATACTGATGAAAGCCATGAAGGACAGAAAACTGATTAAACCCACACGGGCAGTTTGTCCCGCATAGTCTGCGATGGTGAGCGGCCCGGTGATATTTCGCAGCGATACCTCGCCGGTTAACATCTTGCCAAGCATCGTCAGGGTCATGGCACTGGTTTCCCAGGTCTTACGAACAGCGCGCGTAACGGCGTCTATCGGGCTAGCCTGTACGATCACCGACGCGGCCGAGACATCCACCTGAGCAAGTATTCGACCCACCGTCTTTTCACCCACGAGCTCAGCTTGAGGGCTGACCGTCAACGACTGCAGCTGATCTCGACGCATAAACTCGATCATCAAAGGCTTGCCCGGTGCCGCCTGCAAGGCCTCTATCATCGCCATCGCATCAATGATCGGCAAACCCTCTATACGCAGAATATGATCGCCGGCTTTTAATCCAGCACGATCGGCAGGGCCACCCGGCGTGATTTCACCGAGGACGGCAGGCGGACGTGCCATCTCCATACCAATCTGCTCTTGTAGATGCTGATCCAATGAATCCGCCGAGATACCCGACAAATTTAAACTAACCTCACGTAACTCCGAACGGTTAGCATCGTTCATACGTTGCACGCTCAATTGCAAACGCTCGCCCTTCATTGCGCCACGCAACAAGTGCCAACGAAATTCTGACCATGCTTGAATTGGGTCACCATTGACGGCCACGATCAGGTCACCGGTACGCAAACCAGCCTGCTCAGCAATCGTGTTTTGCTTTATCTCAACTCGGGATACAGGTTCCGGTATGCCATAGCAATACAGACCGGCAAAAATGACGATGGCTAACAAAAAATTAGCCAACGGCCCTGCACTAACAATCGCTATACGACGCAACACTGGTTGACGCGTGAACTCGCGGGGCAAGTCAGCATCGGGAATCTCTCCTGCATCATCGGCACGCGCATCCAGCATCTTGACGTAGCCACCCAAAGGCACGGCCGACACTGCCCATTCGGTCTGATCAGGCCCAAAACGACGAGACCAAATGACTTTACCCAGACCAACAGAAAACCGCAGTACTTTGACGCCGCACCAACGCGCCACCAGGTAATGGCCAAATTCATGAATGGTGACCAACACACCAATCACAATGACAAAAGCAAAAATCGTTTGCAGTAATTCCATGAAATCTCAGTGTGTTGAAGCCTATGTTTTGAAGCTTATGGGGTAAAACTTATGGGGTGAAACTTACGTAGTGAAGCTTTTGCGGTGTAGCTGATTAAGCAAAGCCTTATTGGTGCATTAATTCGCGTGCCAGTAAACGCGCTGATTTATCCATAGCTAGTACGGCACCTAAGTCGGTAACAGGTTCAACCGGCAAACGATTGAGCACAGCATCAATCAATTCAGGAATTTTTCTAAAACCAATCTGCCTGTCTAGAAACGCCTCAACCGCCACTTCATTGGTAGCGTTTAACACAGCCGCTGCGCTACCACCCGCATGCAAGGCATCAAACGCTAGTTTCAGACAAGGAAACCGCAGATAGTCAGGTGGACGGAAATTAAGTTGGGCTATTTTCGTTAGGTCTACGGTATCCACACCCGACTCAATACGATCAGGATAGGCCAACGCGTGTGCAATCGGTGTTCGCATATCGGGGTTTCCGAGCTGCGCCAATACCGACCCATCGGCATACGAGACCATAGAATGAATCACACTTTGCGGATGAATCACGACATCAATTTGGTTTGGCGCGGCGCCAAACAACCAATGCGCCTCAATGACTTCCAATCCCTTGTTCATCATCGTAGCGGAGTCGACCGATATTTTTCTACCCATACTCCAATTCGGATGCGCTACAGCTTGCTCTGGGGTGACTTGATCAAGTGTGCTGACATCGCGATCCAAAAATGGACCGCCCGAGGCTGTTAACAGTATCTTGCGTATACCGTGATGCCCAAGCTGACGCTGATAATTCAAAGGCAAACACTGAAAGATCGCGTTGTGTTCGCTATCGATCGGCAACAGCACCGAACCACTAGCTGCGATGGCATCCATAAACAGCTGACCAGAAATCACCAATGCCTCTTTATTCGCGAGCAGTACTTTTTTTCCTGCATGTGCAGCGGCCATCGTCGGCGCTAAACCCGCCGCACCCACAATCGCTGCCATGACCGTTGTACATGCGGCTGCGCTCGATACATCACACAAGGCTTGCTCACCAAACTCTACTTGTGTGGTTAAACCAGCGGATTGAAGTCGTGCAGACAATTGGCTCGCTGCTTCTGCGGTACCTACCACCGCAACATCTGGCTTAAACCGTATGCATTGCTCAGCAAGTTCATCGACTCGACTGTGTGCCGTTAATGCAAAAACACGGTAACGATCCGGATGTCGTGCAATCACATCCAGCGTTGAGACGCCTATGGAGCCGGTCGCTCCAAGTACTGTTATCGATTGCATAGTTTTTATTTTTTGTCTCAGGACTGCGTGGTCAACAACAAAACCAATGGCATTACGGGTATCAACGCATCAATACGATCCAGTACGCCGCCGTGCCCTGGCAGTAGCTGACTACTATCCTTCATTCCTGCACGACGCTTCATTAACGATTCAAATAAATCACCAATCACACTTGCCGCCACCAAAACGCTCATGATGACTATCCACAATGGCCATCCACGCTGATGCACCAGTTGAGCCGCAAAGGTATCCGACAGTGATGGTATAAAAACAGAGGCTGCAAAAAGCACCAATACTGCAAGCCAACCGCCAATCGCGCCTTCCCACGTTTTTCCGGGTGAAATTTCAGGCGCCAATTTGCGTCGTCCAAATTTTCGTCCAGCAAAATAGGCACCGATATCCGCTATCCAAACGATAGACATCGCTGATACCAGATACACAGGTGATTGTTCGAACACCGCTGCTATCGACACAAAGCAGCCTAGCAAAGCAATCATAAAAACAAACACAAACAGCAGCCCGCGTGAACCTTGCAGCGACGGAAGGCCTAACTTCAGCGCTGGAAAAAATCGTATGGCCCAGATCAGCGCACAAAGCGTAGCCAGTGGCTTCCAATTCCAACTCGGCCCGGATACAAGTAACAGCAAGAAGATACCACCCATTACAGCCATCGGCA
>CANGFL010000298.1 GCA_947453015.1 Oxalobacteraceae bacterium
ACTGCGAATAAAGATTTCACGCGCTTCAGCCGGTTGAATTTTTCCGTAATCCGTTCGACGCTGACTGTAAACTACCAAGCCATACAGGGTGGCGCGCTCATACGCAGATACTTGCCCACTCTTTTTTTCCCAGCGAGGATCACCCCAGGATTTTTTTAATAAATGCCCACCTACCCGCTCCAACCACTCGGGCTGAATATTGGCGATGGTTCGTGCAAACAAGCGAGAGGTTTCAACTAACTCGCCCGCCACTACCCACCGACCTGCCTTTTTAGTTAATACGGAACCGGGCCATAAATGAAAACGAATACCGCGCGCGCCCAAATACAGAGGCTCATCATCCGACTTATAACCCACGTTACCCAGCAGACCCGTTAACAACGCTAAATGCAGTTGCTCGTAGGTGGCAGCAGCCTCATTCAAGCGCCAACCTTGCTCTCGAACCAGTGTGAATAATTGCGAATGCACATCGCGCCACTCACGTAAGCGCATTTGCGATAAAAAATTCTCGCGACATTGTTCTTGTAACTGTCGATTCGATTTTTTCTGATCAATCGCTTCCTCAAACCATTTCCATATTTTCAGGTAGCTGAGAAACTCAGATTTTTCATCGGCGAATTTTTTATGTGCGTTGTCCGCAGCGGCTTGCGCCTCTGCAGGCCGATCGCGTGGATCTTGCACTGATAGAGCAGCGGCCACTATCAACATCTCGGATAAACAATCATGATCTCGACCGGCGAGCATCATTCGCCCCACGCGCGGATCAAGCGGTAACTTAGCCAGTTGCCGGCCCAAGGTAGTCAGCTCGCGCGCCTCATCTACCGCACCTAGCTCTTGCAATAGCTGATAGCCATCGGCAATCGCTCTACCCAACGGTGGCTCGATAAATGGAAACTGCTCGACGTCGCCTAACTTTAGCGATTTCATTTTTAAAATAACGGCCGCTAACGACGATCGCAGAATTTCTGGATCAGTAAATTTCGGTCGCTGCAAATAATCGTGTTCGTCATATAAGCGTATGCATACACCTGCTGCAACACGTCCACAACGACCCGCACGTTGATTCGCCGCTGATTGAGCGATCGCTTCAATCTGTAATTGTTCAACCTTGTTGCGGTAGCTGTAGCGTTTAACACGCGCCGTTCCTGCATCAACTACAAAACGTATGCCAGGTACCGTTAATGAGGTTTCGGCGACATTGGTCGCAAGTACCAAGCGACGCGCATTACTTGTTTTGAATACCCGCTCTTGCTCTTGCGCCGAGAGACGCGCAAACAAAGGCAAGATCTCTACATGCGGCGGATGATGCTTACGCAAAGCTTCGGAGGCATCGCGAATTTCACGTTCACCGGGAAGAAATATCAAAATATCGCCGGGGCCGTTCAACGCCAACTCATCGACCGCATCGACAATCGCATCCATTAGATCGCGCTGCTGTTTGCCGCGCGCTGCGCTAGTAGTGGCTGCGGTGGCTGGCTTAGTAGTACCGGCTGAACCGGCTTCACCTGCATTCGCATTTTTTTGCGTGAGCTCGGATTCGACCGGACGGTAACGTATTTCAACGGGATACAAACGACCTGAGACTTCAATCACAGGAGCGGGTCGCCCTTTGATTTCAAAATGACGGGAAAATCGATCGGCATCGATAGTGGCCGAGGTAATGATCACTTTGAGATCAGGGCGCTTGGGTAGTAACTGCTTGAGATACCCTAAAAGAAAATCGATGTTCAAACTGCGCTCGTGCGCTTCATCGATAATCAACGTGTCGTAGTTGCGCAGTAACGGATCGCTTTGAGTTTCAGCGAGCAAAATACCATCGGTCATGAGCTTGACCCACGCACCATCAGACAACACATCATTAAAACGAATCTTATAGCCCACATGCATGCCCGGTGCTGAGCCCAGCTCCTGTGCAATACGCTTGGCAGTGGCTGTTGCCGCTATGCGGCGTGGCTGAGTATGCCCAATCAAGCCACGTTCACCACGCCCTAGCGATAAGCAGATTTTTGGTAGCTGGGTGGTTTTGCCGGAACCGGTTTCACCGCTCACGATAATGACTTGATTTGCCTGCAGCGCAGCCGCAATCTCCTCACGACGAGCAGAGACAGGCAGCTCTTCAGGAAAGCTGACAGGCGGCAGCGGATGGCGAGGCGGCGGTAAGCGAGTGGCGGCGGCAGAAGCAGGCCGCACTTTTTTCGGGGTTTCAGAGGCGGACATGTCAGAGCGAATTATAATGCGACCCATGGACAATCCGACTCAGTTCGTTAGCTGGCTGCGCTCTGTCGCACCCTACATTCACGCCTTCCGTGGCAAAACCTTCGTGGTGGCGTTTCCGGGCGAGCTCGTCATGGCGGGTGCACTACCCGTACTAGCTCATGATCTCTCGCTACTACATGCACTAGGCATAAGAGTGGTACTGGTGCATGGCTCCCGGCCGCAGGTAGAAGAACAACTCGCGCTGCGTAAGGTGGAATCGCGCTTTCACAATGGGCTGCGGATTACGGATGAAGTCGCGCTGGAATGCGCCAAAGAAGCGGCTGGTGAATTACGCCTCGATATCGAAGCGGCATTTAGTCAGGGATTGCCGAATACACCGATGGCGAATGCGGCTATTCGGGTTATCTCTGGTAATTTTGTGATTGCACGACCCGTCGGCATCATTGATGGCGTTGACCACGAACTCACCGGTTTGGCGCGTAAGGTTGCGTATGAAGCCATTCATCCGATACTTAATGCAGGTGGATTGGTGCTGCTCTCGCCTCTGGGTTTCTCACCCACGGGCGAAGTGTTCAATCTCGCTATGGAAGATGTCGCGGTAGCGGCTGCGACTGCACTACGCGCTGACAAACTCATTTTTATTACCGAGATACCGCTCATTACGGACGCAGCAGGCACTGAGATACGCGAAGTATCAACACATCAGGCTGGTGCCGTGTTGGAATCAGGCTCGCTCAATGCTGATGCTGCTTATTATTTTGAAGCCGCTACTCGCGCCGCCAATTTGGGCGTACCCCGAGCTCACCTCGTTCCTTACACCGTTGATGGTTCTGTACTGCTAGAGGTCTTTACGCATGACGGTGTAGGTACCATGATCTCTTCAGAAAATCTGGAGAGTCTGCGCGAGGCGACGATTGAAGATGTGGCGAGCATTTTGCATCTGATTGAGCCTCTCGAAGCCGATGGCACCTTGGTTAAGCGCGGTCGTGAGTTGATAGAACGTGAAGTCGATTATTTTTCAGTCATTGAACACGATGGCGTGATTTTTGGCT
>CANGFL010000299.1 GCA_947453015.1 Oxalobacteraceae bacterium
CGATGCCATGCTTTGGTAACAATCTGTACAGCGGACTTCTTAGCTTTATCAAGTTGTTTTTGTTTTGTAGATGCCCGAAGCCATCGCCCGTAGACTTTAAAGCGCACTTGCCAACAGGGCGTTCCTTCTCGACGATAGAGAATGGCATCGCCCTCTAAGATGTGGACTGACTCAGCGTTTTTTTGAGGCATGGTCAAAAACGTCGTGTTGAAACGACACTTTTAAATGAAAATTTGATGGGTTGATTTTTCCACCTAGTGAATCGAATCAGTCAGCGAGATTTCCACGATTTTAGGAATTTTTCAGATTGAATTTATGACACAAAATAAGTATATCATTTGTTTTATCAGTACAATCCTTTATTTTTTTGTGCTACGTTTGTGCTACGCAGATTTCAACGAAGTTAGTGAGCACTTCTTATCGGTAGCCGTAAGTATTTGATTGGAAAGAGAATTTTTGGTGCCCGAGACCGGAATCGAACCGGTACGCCCCCTCGCGGGTAAGCGGCGGATTTTAAGTCCGCTGTGTCTACCAATTTCACCACTCGGGCTGGAGTGAGAAGACGGCAATCCCGTCCAGCCCGCTATTGTAAATTAGAACCGGTAATGAAGTCCTACCAAAATTGATCTGGGTGCGCCCGGGGCCACAAAACGGCTGGCGCCAACGTCGGAAACACTGCCCGCGGCATTGAACATGCTGTTGGCCATCAGACCGTAGGTTTCATAGCGCCGGTCAAAGACATTATTGAGTCTGGCGAAGTAATCCAGGCCTTTGGTGACTTGGTAATTAGTATGCAGATTCAACAGAAAATAGCCATCTACCTTGGCGTTTGCAGGTCCATTGGCTGTCTGACCATCCTCATTGCCTTGCGTAACCAAACTTGATGTGGCGATCACGGTACCTCCCACCACCCACTTGGGTGCAGCTCGCCAATCGGCATTTAGCTTGATCGTGTGCTCGGGTAAACCGGCGATACGATCACCCCGTTTAATGGTGATCTCAC
Organism: Oxalobacteraceae bacterium; assembly: GCA_947453015.1. GTDB lineage: Bacteria > Pseudomonadota > Gammaproteobacteria > Burkholderiales > Burkholderiaceae_D > Pernthalerella. Next base: position 1,004 of record CANGFL010000299.1, read on the forward strand.
GCTCACCACCAAACAACTCGCCAGCGGCTTGGTAAGTCGCTTGCAGATAGCTATAGCTAATACGAAGATCGACTTGATCAATACGTGTATAGGCCGACAAATCAACACCCTGACGGCGTGTTTTTGAGAAATTACTAAAGTAACCAAGGCCAGTCTGATCTGTCGCCGTAAACAAAATATCATTTGAATTATCCGAACGATAGAAAGACACCGTATAACCCGAGTCATCGGATAACTTTCTACGCGTACCAAATTCAACAGTGCGTGCTATCACTTGCTTGAGATAGGGATCGGCCTGTAAGCCGGTAGGCAAACGACAACCAACACTCGCATCGGCGCAACCCAATTCAATCACTGTAGGAACGCGATTGCTTTGACCTATATTTCCAAACACATCAGAGCGCTCATCAAACTTATGACTCACACCCAATGAAGGGTTCAAACTATTGTAGTTAAAAGTTTCATTGGGCTTTTCTGTTCCAACACCCGCCGTGTAGTTAGTCAGTGTATTGCTAACGCGAGCATGATTAAAACGTGCAGCTGCGGTTAGGTGCGTGGCTGGTGTTACGGCATAGGTATCCGAGGCATACAGACCTAATGCATATGATTTACCTTTCACACCCACGTCTTGTTCTGAAGCGGTAGCGCAATCACTTACAAATCGTGCAGAATCGATTTCACAGTCGCTCGCTTGATAACCACCGTAAGTGACTCGACTTGCATCGATACTCGCACCGGTAGTGATTTGATGGGCTTGCAGAATTTTTGTGAGGTTGGCGCTGGTACCGTAACTCGTTTGGCGAGTACGCGTTTGATTGATCACACCCTCTGTCGTACTTTCAGCATCGCCACCGACAGTGTTACGAGTGCTGTAGCGAACGTAGGCATTGGTAGCTAATTCAGTTTCACCATCTATAAATCGCTGGAGGTTGAAATTCACCATACTGAGTTCGTTTTTAGTGCGATCAGTGTAGGTGTAGCCCCAGCGACGATTAGTTTCATACATGCCTTTGGTACGAGCACCCGTATCGTCATACGAATAACTTGGTAGCAAACCGTTACCCAACAAATTACTACGCCCATGTAAGAATGAGAGATCCCAATTTACATCAGATTGTGTTCGACCGATTTTTGCAAACACATTACCAAGCTGTCCTTCAGATTCTTTGCGCCAGCCGTCTTCGTGAAATGCTGTTGTGGCTATAAATTTATGCCAGCCATCCGTTGATTTTTCACCATAGCTGACATCGGCACGCTTACGCATCCAGCTGCCGAGAGATAATTTCAAATCAGTACCCGGCGCAGTCAAGCCCGACTTGGTGGTGAACGCTAATGCACCGCCTAGAGAATTTAATCCGTATACAGGATTCGAACCAGGCACGAGCGTGACATTGCCGATAGCTGCTTCAGGGATCATGTCCCAATTGACGACATCACCAAACGGTTCGTTAACGCGTACACCATCAAGATAAACCGACAATCCTTGCGGTGAACCTAAAATTCCTGACAATCTAAAACCGCGATACGTAATATCCGCTTGAAACGGACTACCTTGAATCTCATTGATATTGACGCCTGTGAGATTGCGCGACATGAACTCAGACAGATTTAAACTTTGGCTATTGTTTATCTGCTCGCTAGTCACTGTCTGCACATCATAGGGAAGCTTATTTTTCTCTATGCCCAAACCGGGCAAAGGTGAGGTGCCGACCACTTCGACTGCTTGAAGTTTTTTCTCGGATTCCTCAGCGCGAGCGATCTGACCTGAAAACAAGGTAGCAATAGCCACCGCCATTGCAGTGGCTTTGTGCGGATAAGTACTCATGAATATTTTTATAGTGTGGAGTGGAACGAAGGTCGCATTTTTTACTCCGCAATCTTAAGCAGCGTTGCTCTTACAGGGAATAGGAGAAATTCCCAACGTAGCTAGTTTTAAAGAAAGTCAGCCACAAAGAATAAACTTTTGATAACTAAATCTTGCGAAACAGATCAACTCGGATGAAGTTGCTTCATCTTGGGAATTTCACCTATTGTCGGGCGCAACCCTTGTGGGAGAAGATTCGCACAGCAGCAAATCTGTTATCCATCCAGTTTCCTGCCTCTCTAGTAGGAATTGTTTTAGTTGAAATTTTAGTGGCTCCACGTGAAGGGTCCTTGAGGCGATTACAATTGTGATCGCCTTTTTTTTATTCGCTCAATGACTAGTTCTTCTATTTCTGTAATGTTGGTAGACGATCATGCGGTCGTTAGAGCCGGCTATAAG
>CANGFL010000300.1 GCA_947453015.1 Oxalobacteraceae bacterium
ATCCACCAACTTAAGCAGATCATCTTTGATCTGAACTGCCTGAACTTTACGTGCCTCGTGTTGGCTTAACCAGCGCAAACACCAGTAATGCTCCATGATGTTTTGAAAATCGGCATAGGCCGCATACGCCGCATCAAAAGCAGAAACAATCGCAAACAAATCAGCATCTCTGGCTTTGAATGGCGCGACCAGAGGGGCGGTTACGCCATGTTTTAAGCACGCGAGTATTTGCCATTGGTTGACCAGATCAGTGTAACGTCGCAGCGGTGATGTGCTCCACGCATACTGATCAACACCCAAGCCCTGATGCGGGGCTGCATGCGTGAGCATACGAACTTGCATGCGTGCCGCCCAACCATTACCCGATCCCTGAGTACGATAGATGCCAGGCACGCCATGCTCATGCAGCAACAGACCCCAACTGCTATTAGCGTAAATCATCAACTCGGCAACGATCTTATCTAATGGCGCACCACGCTTGCGACGATTGATCGTAACGATGTCATCTTCCACGTAAAAATTAAAATCAACGCGATTATTTTGTTCAGGTCGCAAACCAAAACTTTCACGCTTTTGCATACGCCCGCGCTCTAATGCCTGAGCCCATTGCCATAGCAATTGAATTTCAGTTTTATGAGGATACTCACCAAGACCTGCCGCTAAATTTTCTTCGGTAACTAGTTCATCGAGATCGTTATGACGTAAGTTAGCAGCAACTGGTACAGCTTCAGCGACTGTCTCGGTCGTAATCACGGACCAATCTGTAGTGTCGATCGTGGCATACAGTGACAAAGCCGGACGTACATCGCCTTCAGCCAACGTAAATTCACTCACCAGCTCATCGGGCAGCATGGTGATTTTGTCACCCGGCATATACACCGTACTCATGCGCTCGCGCGCCAATTTATCAATCGCATCGCCCGGTGAAATGCCCATGCCCGGTGCAGCGATATGTATGCCCACTCTGATTTTTCCGTCACCTAAATCGCGAACAGAAAACGCATCATCGATTTCTGTAGTCGTTACATCATCGATAGAAAACGCTTCAACATCAGCGCTCACCAACGGTGGCTTGGCAGGTATCGCTATTTCAGGAAATCCTGTGCCTCGCGGAAAACAGGCGGAGAGAAAGCGGTTCATATGCAATTCTCTGGCTGAGGAAATCGCACCTACCGAGAGCATTAATCGCGCTGGCGTTGTTTGAAGTTCTTGAGCAGCGGTATCCAGCGCTTTGTACTCAATGCTGTTCTTATCTGGCTTGAATAGCAGTTGATTCACCAGTGGCGCCATGCTTGCCGGTAGCTGCCCGGCTTTCAATTCTTCTACTTGTTTTGCTTGCAGAAGCGCTTGCTGCTTTTTCTTTTCGACACCAGCTAATGCTGCCTTCAATATTTCTGCCGGTGCGGCTTTATATCGACCCTTACCTTTTTTATGAAAATAGATAGGCGCTGAAGCAAGGGTCAACAACAATCCTGCGGATTCTTCAGGGCTAGGCGCATGACCAAAATATTCCAAACCAAGATCAGCAAAACTAAATTCTTGCTCGCCTGCGACTTCCCACAAAAAACTGACATCCATCTGATGTGACAACGACGTGGCTTTGGAAATCAATTCGCCAGGCGACGGTGTATCAAATTGCAGCAGCACATCGCGCGCGCGCACTTTGCTGCGCTTGCCTGTGAGTGTTTCGACTTGAAATGCTTCACCTTGCTGAGTTAGCACGGTACCCGCTTTAAAGTCGCCGGATTCTTCGAAAAATAAATTCATTGATGAGACTAAAAAGAAACTTAACTACTTCGATTCACTAAATCATGACGACGTTAGTGTGCGCAAAATTCAATGATTTCATCCATATAATTTTTGAAATCCGATAAACCATGATCACTGCCCTGAATGATCTTATGACGCGCGCCGGGATAGTGTTGCACCATCTGCTGCCAATCCAGCACTTCATCACCTGTCGCAGCCACTAAAAAATAACGCTCTGGCCGACTAATTTTTGACATTTCAAATGGCGTTAATTCATCCACATACTCAGGGCGAAAATCTAGCGCCTCGTTAGTGTGCCACGCGGTTTGTAAACCAATGTGCTTTTGTAAATCACGTGCGGGAGTAATCGCCGGGTTCAGTAAGACCGCTTTACAGGAAAGCTCTTCTGCCAATGCTGTTGCGTAATAACCGCCGAGTGATGAGCCGATCAGTACAAGTTCGCTCGCATCAACATTAGCGCACAGATGACGAGCGAACTGCATCGCTTCTTTCGGTGATACAGGCAGTTGCGGACAAAGGAAAGTATCTGCCTGACCTATGGAATCAAAATAGTCGTGCAACAGGCGGGCTTTGAATGACCGCGGTGATGAACGAAAGCCATGCAAATAGAAAACCATTCAGTACGATCAAGAAAACTAAGAACGCACAGGCGCCTGCAGCGCATCGAGCAATTTTTGATGAATACCACCAAAACCACCATTGCTCATCACAAGAATAGAATCGCCCGGCTTAGCAGCTGACGCCACCGCTTCTACCAGAGTCGATAAATCATCGAACGCACGTGCCTTCTCGCCTAACGGCGCAAGGGCGGCTGCAAGATCCCAGCCTAAGGCCTCTTTGCCTTCACCTTTTGCACCAAATCCAAATACCAAATCGGCCTCAGACAAACTGCCCGGCAGTGCACTTTTCATGGTGCCCAGCTTCATCGTATTTGAGCGTGGCTCGAGCACAGCAAGGATGCGCGAATGACCTAGCTTACGACGCAAACCTTCGACAGTTGTCGCAATCGCCGTTGGGTGATGGGCAAAATCGTCAATCACGGTAATGTTGTTAACCACACCGCGGACTTCCATCCGGCGCTTGACGTTTTGAAAGGTCGATAAGGAATCAATCGCTTGCGCAGGCGGCACTCCGGTATGGCGAGCCGCAGCAATCGCAGCAACTGCATTCCATCGATTGTGAGCACCGGTGAGATACCAATTCACGGTTCCCTGTCGTTGCCCCTTGTGATAAACATCGAAGCGACCATCTTCGTGTTCAACCATGCCCCAGCTCTCGGGACTCGCATCGTTAAACCATTCAACTTCACTCCAGCAGCCACGTGCCACCACTCGCTTAAGTGATTCCTCGGCACCATTAGCGACAATTCGACCAATAGCGGGCACGGTACGAATTAGGTGATGAAACTGCGTTTCAATCGCGGCCAAGTCAGGAAAAATATCGGCGTGATCGTATTCAAGATTATTCAGTATGGTCGTGCGCGGACGGTAGTGAAT
>CANGFL010000301.1 GCA_947453015.1 Oxalobacteraceae bacterium
AGCTGTTCAGCGACATCCATACTGATATAGGGGCGACCCGTGGCGACACGTCGTATGGCGATGACGAGTTGGGCACCCGCACCTTCTTTTGTCATGTAGCCCAGTGCCCCGGCCCGAATGGCGCGAGCGGCATATTCGTGTTCTTCATGCATGGTCAACACCAATATATGTACCTGTGGGACTTCTTCCTTTACCTGTCGAATCAGTTCCATGCCACCTTTGCCGGGCATGGACAGATCCATAATCAACACATCACAAGGGTGACTTCGTATCGACTGTAATGTTTCGAATCCATTGGTGGCTTCGGCGCATATTTGAATATCTGTAACCGCTTGCAAAATGTGTTTTAGGCCTTCTCGCATCAGTGCGTGGTCATCCGCAATGACTACCTTAATCATGATTCCGTCCTGTTTGTCGCTAGGGTTGCGTCAGCGATGTAGATCAAATTCATACCTTCAACCCGTAAGGTCAGGGGTGGCTATGGCAGGGCAGAAGTTCATGGTGCTTGCTCCGTAGTAACAAAATGACAACATTAAGGCTAAATGTAACAGCTTTTCGCAAAGCGACCTAGATGATTTGCATCAAAAATTTTGAGTGAATCAGATATTTGTGATTCGTTACTTAGTTTGATTGCCGAGTGACATCGATGAATGTTTTGAGAAAGAAAAACACATTTATTCACTGGCCCTGGATCACCATCAACGACTGATTAAATCGCCTAGGTACGGTAGTCAAGTGCGGCTGCGGCTACATTAGCGCAGCATTAATTGATAGCGAGACGAACATTAGTGGAAGTTAGAATTCTTAAAATTAGTACTGTTTTTTACCGTGCTGTAATTTTTCGCTGGTAGTCTGGTAACCTTAATATTTTTTGAGGCACAAGCTGCAATCATGAATATTCAACCTGGCGAAATCGGACACATCATTCAATTAGCGATTGCCCCCGTTTTTTTGCTGACCGGAGTTGGTACAAATATGTTGGTGTTGACCAATCGGCTAGCTCGCATCATCGATCGCACCAGAGTGCTGGAGGAGCGACTGGAAGAAGGTGCTCCGGCGATCACTGCCAAAGCTAGAGCAGGTGCCGTTGATGAATTAGATGTTTTATTTCGGCGCGCCAAAAAGATTAATCGAGCGATCTTCCTGTCGACCTTCTGCGCGTTATTAATTTGTTTAGTCGTGGCAGTTCTGTTTGTGGCAGATGCGCTAGATTTACGATTAGTGACGCCGATCGCTGGCTTGTTTGTGTTGGCGTTAGTTTCGCTGACGGGAAGTTTTATTGTTTTGCTGAGAGAAGTCTTGCTAGCCACTGAGTTTCAAGACATTTTGCGACAGAGGATAATCCGGGACAATCCGCCCTAAATCATGTTTTGATTAAATGGCCATCATCTGTCGCGCCACTGTGAAGTTTTATAAAGAATGGATCAAATCGCAAGTGGATTCAAACAGGGGATGGCCCGGTGTTCCGAAAGCATCGCAAATCGTCAGATGGTTATAACCGTTGAGTAAAACATCGTGACGGTGATTCTCAAACCAACTTTCAGCAATCAATTGGTTTTGGCGTTTAAATTCTTCAGATTCAAGATCACCCACAGAAGTAATAAACGGAGCAGGGTGCGACTGCGGCATCCAGGCCGGTGACAATGTGTTGATGCGCTCAGCAGTCAATTGCAAGTCATCTGCGACAAAATCGACGTAACTCACAGCTTCCAGATCAAACAATCCCGACATCAGTACACCGGCTTTGACTAAATCAACTGGCAGATCGTCCGACCATTCATCCCATTGCGCGGCCATCATCATGGCAGCTAAATGACCACCGGCGGAATGACCCGCTACCACTATCCTTTCAGGGTCGTAGTCATAGCGTCCCGCATTTCGATACAGCCAAGCCAAAGCGCGTAACTGTTCGCGAGTAATGTCTTCAATGCTTGCTGTCGGTGCGAGTGTGTAATTGGTCAGTGCCACATTGAAACCTGCGTCTCTATAGCCCGGCACGACAAACGTGAAATCAGATTTGTCTAGCGAACGCCACCAGCCGCCATGAATAAAAACGAGTAAAGGTGCTGAGCTTTTATGGGCCGGATAAAAATCTAATCGTTCACCAATGGTTGATCCATACGGAACATCGAGCAAACCAGCATGAGTACGTCGAACCAAGGCTGAGTCTCGCTGCCAACGTGAAAAAATTTCTGGATGATCGGGAATAGAGGCTCGTGCGTTGTACTGCTGACTGTAATAAGAAACGAGTGATTGCGTGGCGGCGGAAGGGTGGGACATTACGATCTCCTTTTTTTATATTTTTCAGAAGTGTAATGCGTTTCTTCGTATTGCAAAACCTAGACGGGAGCATTTGACGTTGACGTAAAGGTCAATCGTCGCCTAAACTAAACCCGTTTTGGTGCTCGCCCGTCGGTTCCGACGGGCAGTTAAACGGGAAACACGAAGCTTTAGCTCAGGCCTTTTCTGAGATAACGCCAGCGTGTGCTGCCCCCGCAACGGTAAGCAAGCGCATGGTTCGCCATGCAGTCTGTTTCGAAAGCCACTGTGTGTTTGATCGCATGGGAAGGCGAGACAGATCGCTTGTTAGCCCGGATACCGGCCATAACAGGTGGGATTGACGAATCGGGATGGTGTTCGTCGGACCGTGAATGCAGTGGGCTTTGCCCGGCATTTTCGCCCGATAGTCTCAAAGTCTTTCCTGGTAGGTCGACCCGCGGGGAAGCGGGTGGACGACTCCCTTGTTCAAAAAATATGAAAACTATGTGTACCCATACGACGTCGGGTTGGCGTTTGTCGTTGCTCGTTCCCATTTTAGCGTCTGCTTTTTGTAATCAGGCGTTTTCAGAAGAAGCGAAATCTAGCTTACCGCCCGTGGTCGTTACTTCTAATCGTTTTGAAGATCGTTTGACAGGGCTTTCTGCAAGTACGACGATTATTACTGCTGAACAGATACGTTCAGCAGGTGCTTCAGACGTAAATGAAGCGATTCGTAAAATCGCAGGTGTATTAGGAAGGCAAAATTTAATTGGCTCTTCGGATAGCGCACTAGATCTGCGTGGTTTCGGTACGACCAGCGAACAGAACCTAGTAGTCATGGTCGATGGAATTCGACTCTCTGAAATCGATCTTAGCAATGCGCTGATGTCATCGATTCCAGTCGATTCAGTTGAGCGGATTGAATTGACTCGAGGCGGTAGTAGCGTTTTGTACGGCAATGGTGCGACTGGCGGCACAATTCATA
>CANGFL010000302.1 GCA_947453015.1 Oxalobacteraceae bacterium
CTACGGGTATCGATGCGCCGTTTTCATTGCGCAGATTGGTGGCAAATAATTTTACTGAGCCACGTTGACGCAAATTCGCCAACAACACATTCAAATCTATACCTGCACGACCTAACCAGCGATCCAATGATTGCCCGATTATTTGATCGGCACGACTCAGTTGTACGAGATCAGTGAAGGCCCGATTGGCTGCGAGAATTTCACCGTCGTTATCTGTCACAACAATTGCATCAGGTGTTTGTTCCAATACGCGCAGCACGAGCTCGCCTTGCGCTGCGCTACTGCTAATCGCTGCGTTGGCTTGGTTTTCGCTGACGATACGCACGAGCAGCAGTTCGCCACTTTCTTCTTGTATGACAGAGACTGCCAGTGTCATTTGCCCTTTTGCAGAAGGCAGCGAGAGTTGATCCGCTTTGCCGCTGGCGCGCACGATTTCGAGTAGTTTCGATAGTGTGGTGCCTGCTTTGGGATCAAAACAATCGAGGATGTTGCGACCCACTAAGCGCCGCACACTTTCACCCAGTGCTGAAGCAGCCGCGGGGTTGGCTTCAACGATCTTAAGTGATTTGCCTTCAACCACCATCACGCCTTCGGAGGTGAGGTCAAACAGTATGCGATAACGCGATTCGAGATGACGTAGACGGAGGTAGTCGCGCTCCATCGCTTGCTGCGCATCGACGAGTTGTTGTTGCAGTATGGATTGCGAACGCAGGTCGCGACCGAGTGCAATCATGCGGCCATTGGGCCCGACACGAATAGTGCAAAAAGATAGCGGAACGTCCGGGCCTGAGGTGGCTTTGACATTCACCTGACGCCAGATGGTTCGTCCATCGGCGTCGGCATCTTTCAACAGTTTTACAATTTTTGGGCGCGTCTCTATCGTGACGATGTCTTCCCAAGATTTACCTATCCAGTTGCGCTGTCCGCCTTCAACGGGTAACGCTGCATGACTGCTAGAGACGTCTTGCACAACCCCCCGGCCGTCAACGACGAGCACGACGTCTGCTGCTGCTGAAAGCAGCGCAGCATTCGCTTCTGGACTGAGTCCAGCTAGCGATTCATTGGGGGTTTCAAATTGAGTCAATTAGGGGAACCAATAGTTGGTCGCAAAACTGTTGCGGGACGGTCGATATAAAAAACGACCGCAAAGTATTTTATTGCACAGGCCAGTGGATTGTGACCGCAATTATAAGGATATTCAAGCTAAATTGTCAGTATTAAGCGTCAATTTAATCTGACGGTCATTTGATATTGGACAAGCTTTGTGGCGAGTGTGATTGCTGAACTGGCATCGTCGGCCACCCCGTCAGCGCCCAGGCGCTGAGCGAGTTCGGGTTGCCTGTGCAGCAAGGGGCCGCCAACCATGATGGCCAGTTTGGGGTTGCGGGAGGTTTTGCGGGCCGCTTTTATGGTCTGAGCAAGTGCAGCAATTTCACCGTCGGTGCTGGCTGATAGGGCCAACACGTCAAACCAGTTCGATGAAAGCGAATCTTGGATTTCGTTTGCTTGGGGTGCAGGTATGGCCAGTACCACCCAACTTTCCCGTCGAAAAAACTCAGAGAGCATAGACACACCTAGGGTGTGCTGGTAGCCCGGCAAAGTAGCAATCAGGATTCTCCGCTCAGCAGTATTGGAGGTCTGGGGCGTGGCATTACTCTGAAATGCTGGGCTTAAATCGTACAACATGGTTTGAATACGCCATGAACAGAGCGTAACTTCGGTAAACGTGCGCTCATCGGATTCCCATAGCTCGCCTAAATAGCGGGCCGAAGCTGCCAGCAGATCTACATAGATCGCCTCCATAGGCGTCCCGATATGGCGGAGTTCGTCAACGATGGCGGCAGCCGTGGCGATGTCTTGCGACAACAGGGCCTGGGTGAAGGCGATGACTTCGGTTCTGAAAATAAGAGAGGCGCCATCGGCTGGTCGCCTTGGATCGCTATGGGCCAGCATCAGTCGCGGAATAATCTCGGCTTCTACCACGGATAAAAGCGAGTGTTCACTGCGGTTATTAGTCTTATCAATTTTGGCGCTAGTAATGGCTATTGGCAGATTATTGCGCTTGTCTGCTTGGTCCATGCATGTCTCCTGCATCGCATCGCAGACTTGACGAGGGTCCGGACGGTCTATTGATTCTGGTTAATACCCGGACGATGCCTGAGGGCTTCATGAGTGTCAACCATACATTACGTAATCTTTAGTTGACATACTCATCAGTCACTCCTACAGTCCGGCAATCAGTCCCTATCGGGCGGAGCGCTATTCATGTACGAAAACATCGCCAGATCAGTAACGCCCAGACCGCTCTACACACCAGAAGAGCGTGTGCGGCGTGACGCCACTCGTTGGACGATAGTCCAGGGGGTGCTGGCGCCTATTCAATTCCTTGCCTTAATAGTGAGCGTGATTTTGGTGGTGCGTTTTCTGCAGACGGGTGAGGGCGAAACTGCCGCCACGATCTCTATCGTCGTTAAGACCATGCTGCTGTACGCCATCATGATTACCGGCTGCATTTGGGAGAAGGTGGTGTTTGGTTGCTACCTGTTCGCGCCTAGCTTCTTTTGGGAAGACATGTTCAGCATGATGGTGCTGGCCTTGCACACCACATATTTGGTTGCGCTTTACACGGGTAACTTGCCAGTGCATGACCAAATGGTCTTGGCCTTAGTGGCCTACTTCACTTACGCGATTAATGCGGGTCAGTTTTTGTTGAAGCTGCGCGCCGCTCGTTTGCAGCATACAAAGATGACGCAAGAAGCGGGACTCCACATAACTAATTATGGAGCGCACGCATGAATGCCGTGATTCCCATTCAAACCGATGGCGGTTGTTCAGATGCACCGGTATTGCGCGAGCGCGGTCAGCGTGAAGTGTTTTGCGGCTTAACGGGGATCATCTGGCTGCATCGCAAAATACAAGACGCGTTCTTTTTAGTGGTGGGTTCGCGAACATGCGCGCATTTAATTCAATCGGCTGCGGGTGTGATGATTTTTGCGGAGCCGCGATTTGCTACGGCGATTATTGATGAGCGCGATCTGGCCGGTATAGCGGATGCAAATGAAGAGCTCGATAAAGTGGTGCGTCGTTTACTTGAGCGCAGACCCGATATCAAAATGCTGTTCTTAGTGGGATCGTGCCCATCTGAAGTAATCAAGCTCGATCTATCGCGTGCGGCGAGTCGACTCTCGCAAGAATTCGTTAACAAGGTCCGCATACTGAATTATTCAGGTAGCGGTATCGAAAC
>CANGFL010000303.1 GCA_947453015.1 Oxalobacteraceae bacterium
ATCTAAATTAGTCGAGGGTAAATTCCCTGATTACACACGCGTTATTCCTAAAGCGTATAAAAATAATTTCTCGATTGGTCGCGATGTTTTGCTGCGTTCACTACAGCGGACAGCCATCATGACCTCGGACAAATTTAAGGGTGTGCGTTGCGTGATTGCGCCGGGCAGTTTGAAAATCAGTTCTACGAATGCCGATCAGGAAGAGGCAGTTGAAGAGCTCGAAATCGATTACAGCGGCGACAGCGTCGACATTGGCTTTAACGTGACGTATTTGTTAGACGTCTTGAATAATTTGAAATGCGATCAGGTCAGTATCTCGCTCGGTGATGCTAATTCATCGGCATTGATCACCGTACCCGATGATCCGAATTTCAAATATGTCGTTATGCCAATGAGAATTTAAAACACGTCATTCGTAATACGAAGGGGCCAGCAGGCCCCTTCGACGCATTTTCAACACAGTGATTTACTGCGCAATTGTTTTATTAAGGTAGCCATGGCCGCAATTCCATCAGATAACAGTTCTCCGTCCAATCAATATGGCGCGTCGTCCATTCAAATTCTTGAGGGCCTAGAAGCGGTTCGCAAACGACCTGGTATGTATATCGGCGATACGTCCGATGGCACCGGCTTGCATCATTTGGTATTCGAGGTGTTGGATAACTCTATCGATGAGTCCTTGGCTGGGCATTGCACGGAAATTGACGTCACCATCCATTCGGATAACTCAATTTCTATTCGCGATAATGGTCGCGGCATACCGACGGGTATCAAGTGGGATGATAAACACGAGCCTAAGCGTAGTGCGGCTGAGATCGTGATGACCGAATTGCATGCAGGCGGTAAGTTCGATCAAAACTCATACAAAGTTTCAGGTGGTTTGCATGGCGTGGGCGTATCGTGCGTCAACGCACTGTCTAAAAAATTGCGTCTGACCATACGTCGCGATGGCAAACAATATTTTATGGAGTTTGCGCACGGCATTCCGCAAAATCGTGAAACGGAAACTCAAGAAGGCGTAGAAGTCTCGCCAATCAAACTTGTGGGTGACACCGACAAGCGTGGTACCGAAGTTCATTTTTGGGCCGACGAAGAAATTTTCACCCACGTTGAATATCACTACGACATTCTCGCCAAGCGCATACGCGAACTATCGTTTTTGAATAATGGCGTACACATTAAGCTGACTGATCAGCGCACGGGTAAAGAAGAAAGCTTTGCCTTTGAGGGCGGTACTCGCGGCTTTGTTGAATACATCAACAAAAATAAAAACGTATTGCATCCCAATGTGTTTCAGGCGACTGGCGAGCGTATGTCAGAACACAATACGCAAATCACGGTCGACGTATCCATGCAATGGAATGATGCGTTCAATGAACAGGTGCTGTGCTTCACGAACAATATTCCACAGCGTGATGGCGGTACGCATTTGACCGGTTTGCGCGCAGCGATGACGCGAGTCATAAACAAATACATTGATGAACACGAGTTCGCAAAAAAAGCCAAAGTTGAAATTGCCAGTGATGACATGCGCGAAGGTTTAACCTGCGTGTTGTCGGTCAAAGTGCCTGAGCCGAAATTTAGCTCTCAGACTAAAGACAAGCTCGTTTCATCTGAAGTGCGCGGTCCGGTAGAAGAAGTCGTCGCTAAGACGCTAACGGATTATTTGGCTGAGCGTCCGCATGATGCAAAAATTATTTGCGGAAAAATTGTTGAAGCGGCGCGTGCACGCGAGGCTGCCCGTAAGGCGCGCGAATTAACGCGTCGTAAAGGCATCATGGATGGTTTGGGTTTGTCAGCCAAGCTGGCTGACTGCCAAGAGAAAGACCCAGCATTGTGTGAGTTGTATATCGTAGAGGGTGACTCAGCGGGCGGCTCGGCTAAGCAGGGTCGCGACAGAAAATTTCAAGCTATTCTTCCTTTGCGCGGCAAGGTGTTGAATGTCGAGAAGGCGCGCTTTGAAAAAATGCTTTCTTCCGAGCAGATCACTACCTTGATAGCGACCTTGGGCACATCGATTGGTGCCGATGAATTCAACATCGATAAATTACGCTATCACCGCATCATCATCATGACCGATGCGGACGTTGATGGCGCACACATTCGTACGCTGCTGTTGACCTTGCTGTATCGCCAGATGCCGCTATTAGTTGAGCGTGGCCATGTGTATATCGCGCAGCCACCGTTGTACAAAGTAAAGCATGGCAAAGATGAGCGTTACTTGAAAGACGATTTAGAAGAAGCCAGTTACATGATGCAAATCGCGCTTAATGATGCAGCGCTGGTGCCTTCTGAAAATGCGGCTGCGATTGCCGGTGATGCCTTGGCGGAGTTGGTTCGTAAGTACAACACAGCGAACGCCATCATCATGCGTCTGTCACGTGTAATCGATGATGCGGCTCTGTCAGCCATCATGACCGGTGTCACACTTGATCTCGATACAGCAGAGTCTGCTACGGCATCCGCCGACTCGTTGGCTTCCGCTATTAACGATCCTGCAGTCACGGTGACGGCAACCAGCGATGAATTATCTGCACGACGTGGCTTGCGGATTGCGCGTCGCCATCACGGCAATTTAAAAATCAGTGTGATCGATGCCGAGTTTGTGCGAAGCGCGGATTATGGATTGTTAGCTGAAGCAGCCGCAACGTTCAAAGGTTTGATCGGGCCGGGTGCATTGGTGCGTCGTGGTACGGGCGAAAAGATACGTGAATCGGCCATCATCGATTTCCACCATGCGATGGCGTGGTTGCGTGATGAGGCAGAGCGCGGCGTGACTAAGCAGCGCTACAAAGGGTTGGGCGAAATGAATCCCGAGCAGTTGTGGGAGACCACCATGGACCCTACCGTGCGCCGTTTGTTGAGAGTGCAAATTGAAGATGCGATCGCTGCTGACCAAATCTTCACCACGTTGATGGGCGACGACGTTGAGCCGCGACGGGCATTTATCGAGATGAATGCGCTGGCAGCAGGCAATATCGACGTTTAATCCGCCTCATCTTTGACTAAAAGTCATAAGTGAATCAACCGAACGATAGACTTATTGATTTTTAGTGTGAATATACTGCCTCCAGATCTTTAATCTGGCAGGGCATGGCTATTCAGGCAATTCTTTTTGACGCTTACGGCACGCTCTTCGATGTGTATTCGATGGGCGTGCTGGCAGAGCGACTTTTCCCCGGACGCGGTAGCGCGCTGGCGGATCTCTGGCGTGACAAGCAGATTGAATACACTCGC
>CANGFL010000304.1 GCA_947453015.1 Oxalobacteraceae bacterium
GCAGCGCTCTATATGGGTGGCAGCAGCCTACTGTTATCGGCGACGGGCGAAACACGCGCAGCAACGAGTGCATTGAAATTAAATTTTGCCGCCGTACCTAAAACATTGGATGACAAAGTAACGCTGGCTCAGGGTTATTCGTATCGAATCATTTCAAGCACAGGTGATCCTCTGGCTGAGGGTATCCCCGCTTATTCAAACAATGGTAGCGAGCGTGCCGAAAGTTTTAATAAACGTGTCGGCGATCATCACGATGGTATGCATTTTTTTGGCTTAGGTAAAAATGGACTATGGAGCCCACTGGCTTCTGATCGTGGACTGCTTTGCGTGAACCATGAAAGTGTCACTGCTGGATTTCTTCATCCAACGGGGGCGACGATAGTTGACGAAAAACGCCCCAATGACAACGAAGTTTTAAAAGAAATGCTCGCGATTGGCATGTCGATTGCTGAAGTAAAAAAAGTCGGACAAAGTTATACATTGGTACAAAATTCCCGCTTCAATCGACGCGTCACCTCAATGACCGATATGGAAATCACCGGTCCGGCGGCGCGTAGCCCAATGATGATTACTAAGTATTCCGTTACAGGCACGCGTACCCGCGGCACTATCGGTAATTGTGCGAATGGTCATACGCCCTGGGGTACGTATCTGACCTGTGAAGAAAATTGGGCGTTCTTTTTCCGTCGTCCCGCAACCGACGACAGCAAACGTAGCGCACGTGAAATCGCTTCGTTAAAGCGCTATGGCGTCAAAGGAAATAGTTTGTCGTTGTGGGCAACGGTACAGCCCGACACTGCAGATAATCGTTTTGGTCGTTGGGATGCCAGCGTTACCGGCACATCAAGCGATGGCAGTGATGACTACCGCAACGGCCCAAACACTTTCGGCTGGGTAGTCGAAATTGATCCATTCAATCCTGATTCAACACCGAAAAAACGTACTGCACTTGGACGCTTCGCGCACGAAGGTGCATGGCCTGGTCTGGTGATTGCAGGTCAACCGTTAGTTTGGTACATGGGTTGCGACTCACGCCATGAGTACATCTATAAATACGTTTCAAAGGCTGTGTGGGATCCCGCTGATGCTAAACGCGGCGCTGCTGCCGGCGATAAGTATTTAAATGACGGCACGCTGTATGTCGCGCGCTTTAATGAAGATGGCAGCGGTGATTGGCTTGAGTTAACCCACGGCCGCAATGGTTTAGACAGGGATAACAGCTATTACAGTTTTAGTGATCAAGCTGATGTTCTAATCAATGCGCGACTCGCCGCTGATGCACGCGGCGCGACAAAAATGGACCGACCCGAATGGGGCGCCGTTAATCCGAAAAACGGCGAAGTGTATATGACACTGACCTACAATCCTTCGCGCGCTCTGGATAAAGTTGACGCAGCTAATCCGCGTTTTTATAACGATCCCAAAAAAGGTGTGGCACAAAAAGGTAACGCCAACGGACATATCATCCGCTGGGCTGAGCACGATGGTAAGGGCTCTGCCACTCACTTTCAGTGGGATGTCTTTTTATTTGCTGCACGATCCAGCGCCGATCCAGTGAATGTGAATATTTCTGGACTGACCGTCGATAATGATTTCTCCAGCCCTGATGGGCTATGGTTTGCCCGTAGTGGTTTGCTATGGGTAGAAACGGATGATCATGCCTACACCGATGTCAGTAACTGCATGCTACTCGCAGCAGTCCCCGGAAAAGTAGGTGATGGATCGACTAAGACCATCGTTAACTCTGACAATGGACTACAAAGTACTGCCACCACTCACCTGGGTGCAGCCCCGGGCGATGACCGTCTACGACGTTTTTTAGTCGGCCCTGTCGATTGCGAAATCACCGGCTTGGCCGAAACCCCCGATGGACGCGCCTTATTTGTAAACATTCAGCACCCGGGTGAAACCACCACAGGCAAAAATTTCAATATCGCTGATCCATCAACCTATCTTAGCCACTGGCCACAAGGTGGTACGGCGCGACCACGCTCCAGCACCATTGTGATTACGCGCGACGATGGAGGACCTATCGGCGCCGACCTTCTCTGATTAAATTAAGTCAATATTCAAGGGAGCAGACCCCAAACTAGCGTCTTGTCACAGAATCGAAACCTGATTGTCATCTGCTTGCAGTATTGCATCGTTACTCTTGCGGCATGAAAACAAGAAGGAGCGACGATGCGCATGATGAACGTCGGGGCTGACTCCAGTACGAGCTTCCCCAAACTCAGCCTCAGTTTAGCTAGCACTCATGAAGACGTAAAAGAAGTACAGCGTCTTCGCTACAAAGTATTTGTTGAGGCGATGGGTCTTGAAACACTAAAGAACCATGAAGGCATAGAACGCGATGAGTTTGATGACGTCTGTGACCATCTCATCGTTCGTGACACCCGCACTCTAGAAGTCGTTGGTACCTATCGCGTACTTTCACCCCGGGTACTTTCTCAAACCGGCGGTTTCTACTCCGAACAAGAATTTGACCTGTCACGATTAGCCAATCTGCGTCCACGCATCATGGAAGCAGGACGCGCTTGTATTCATCCAGACTACCGCAGCGGTGGCGTCATCATGATGTTGTGGGCAGGACTTGCCGCTTGCATGCAGCGCGAACAAGCGGAGTATTTAATTGGTTGCGCTAGCGTCAGTCTGGCCGATGGTGGCCACACTATCAACGCGTTGTACCGCAAACTCGCTGCAGATCATTTGTCACCGCCTGAATATCGGGTTAGTCCACGTCTGCCCTTCCCTTTGCATGATGATCCTTTGCCTGAAGGCTTACAGGTACCCGCACTCATCAAAGGCTATCTGCGCAGCGGTGCGTGGATTTGTGGTGAACCCGCATGGGATCCTGATTTTCATAGTGCTGATTTATTCATGATGCTGCCACTCGCACGACTCGATAGTCGCTACGCACGACACTACTTAAAAGAAGCGGAGCCGGCATGAATGCCCCCGATAATCATCATTTCGACAAAATCTCTAAATCCCTCCTCAAAAAACCCAAGCCACTGCACTTTCGGACCATCTGGATTTCTGATGTCCATCTTGGAACCAGTGGCTGCCAAGCAAAGCGTCTGCTGGAATTCCTCAAAGCGACTGAATCTGACAAGCTGTACTTAGTCGGCGACATCGTCGATGGCTGGCAACTCAAGCGTCGCTGGTACTGGCACCAAACTCACCATGATGTCGTGCAGTTGGTGATGAAAAAAGCCAAGAA
>CANGFL010000305.1 GCA_947453015.1 Oxalobacteraceae bacterium
GACTGCCGTTATTTTTATTCCTGCTGCCTATTTGTTGGGTTCAGTTTCTTTTGCGATCGTGGTTAGTAAACTGTTTAAGTTGGATGATCCGCGCACCTATGGATCACAAAACCCCGGAGCCACTAATGTACTAAGAACGGGCAATAAAGCGGCTGCTGCGCTGACCTTGTTGGGTGATTGCGTTAAAGGCTGGGTGGCGGTTGCTGCTGCTGTGTATTTGAGTCAATCATTGCAGTTGAATGATGAAGTGATCGCCGGGGTGGCTTTTGCAGTTTTTGCCGGACATTTATGGCCAGTGTTTTTTCGATTTCAAGGCGGCAAAGGTGTCGCAACGGCTTTGGGTGTACTGCTAGGATTAAATCCCATACTCGGCCTAGCGACGCTGGCGACTTGGCTAATCATTGCGCGCGCATTTCGCTATTCGTCGTTGGCTGCATTAGCAGCGGCGGTGTTTGCGCCGTTTTACTACGCCTTGTTATTTGGTGTGCGAGCGCAGTTGCTCGCTGTGGCGGTTATGAGCGTCTTACTCATATACAGGCATCGATCCAATATCGCTAATCTTTTGAGTGGCAAAGAAAGCCGCATAGGGCAGAAAAAAGAACAACCTGCAGATTCAAGCGAACAGCATGAGGCCAGTAATCAAGGCGGCTGAAAGTTAGGTTTGAATTTCAGCGCAATTCGTGTAACGGCCAGCGCGGTTTCACCGTAAATCCATAATCATGGCTAGCTGCATTCGGATTGCGTTGTAGTCTGAGTGCGCCGGCAAATGCAATCATCGCGCCATTGTCGGTGCAGAGTTCCAGTTCAGGATAAAACACCTGAAAATGTTTTTTGCGAGCGGCTGTATTTAGTCCTTCCCGCAATTGCGTGTTAGCCCCAACACCCCCTGCAATCACTAAACGTTTCAGTCCTGTTTCTTTCAAAGCGGTTTGACATTTAGCGACGAGTACATCAACGATCGCATCTACAAATGATCGCGCGATATTCGCCTTATCGTTTTCATTCAACTCACTCGGATGATTTTTTACTAGTGTGAGCACGGCCGTTTTCAATCCTGAAAAACTAAAATCATAATTTTTAGAATGCAGCATGGGACGTGGTAATGCATACACGCTAGGATCACCATGCTCTGCCAAGCGTGAAATTGCCGGACCACCCGGATATCCCAACCCAAGTAATTTAGCGGATTTATCAAACGCTTCGCCGGCGGCATCATCCAGCGTTTCACCAAGTAGTGTGTATTCACCGACTCCATCGACGCGCATCAATTGCGTGTGTCCACCAGAAACCAGTAGCGCGACAAATGGAAATTCGGGTGCGTTCTTCGACAACATCGGCGACAGCAGATGCCCTTCGAGATGATGAACGCCCAGTACAGATTTACCGAGCGAAAGCGCCAGGCCATTAGCGATAGAGGCGCCGACTAACAAGGCACCGGCTAGTCCAGGCCCTTGCGTATAAGCGATGGCGTCAATAGCAGATATAGACAGTCCACTATCTAAAAGTATTTTTTCTAGCAGAGGAATCGCGCGTTTAACGTGATCGCGTGAAGCGAGTTCTGGTACTACTCCGCCGTATTCTTCATGCATGGCTACTTGTGAATGAAGCGCGTGCGCAAGTAAGCCGCGCTCTGTGTCATACAGCGCCAGACCCGTTTCGTCACAAGAGGATTCAACGCCAAGAACAATCATTTAGGAAAGTGAAAACAGTCAGTGAATGCCGCATTTTAGTGGAAAGCTCAACTACACATGGATTTAATGAGTCGTGCTAAAGGGCGGTCAAGCGATCACTCAGGTCAGCATCGGGTATTCGTTGTAAGCTTCTACACTATGGACAATCATCAATCACCATTGGTAGCCGCACCTTTTATACGTGAAATCGCCCGTGGCAAGAAAGGTGCGCGTGATCTTTCTCGTGAAGATGCGCGTATGTTGTTTGCCGCCATGCTGAATGGCGAAGTCTCTGATCTTGAGCTGGGTGGCTTCTTGATTGGTATGCGTATCAAGGGTGAATCAGTTGCTGAGATTGCCGGTTTTTTAGATGCCGTTGAATCGTCGTTTGATGCTTTGCCCATACCCAAGGCTGAATTCGCACCCGTAGTTATCCCAAGTTATAACGGTTCGCGACAATTCCCCAATTTGACACCGTTGCTAGCTTTGTTGCTGGCGCGTGAGGGCGTGCCCGTTTTAATGCATGGCCTGTTGAACGATCCCGGCAGAGTCACCAGTGCAGAAATACTGCAGCTGCTCGGAGTGCAACCCGTAACGCAACAGGATGATCGACAGGATGTAGTGCTGCATAGTTTCGAAAAACGTCAGCCGGTATTTTTCCCTATTCAGTGGCTTGCTCCTCGCGTGCATCGTTTGCTGGAAGTACGGCGTGTTTTGGGCTTACGTAATTCAACACACACGCTAGTGAAGATCATGCAGCCTTTTGCGCAGCCGGCATTGCGTTTGGTGTCGTATACCCATCCTGAGTATCTAACGATGCTGAGTGATTATTTTTCTACACAGGCCCCGGCGCAGCGAGGCGATGCATTTCTAATGCGTGGTACCGAGGGTGAAACAGTAGCCAATGCAAAGCGCGCACAGTCGGTTACCTGGTTTCATAACAATCAGGCGACAGTGTTGGTAGAAAAACAGTCGCCGGTTGATGAGTTGCCGCCATTACCAGCAGCCAGTGATGCGAAAACGACGGCACATTGGATAGGCGAGGTATTAGCGCAGCGTCAGCCGGTTCCCGAGCCGATTGCTGAGCAGGTTAGGCAATGCCTCAACGTAGCTCGCCAATTAAGGCAGCAAAATTATGAGTGATCATTTCGATGTTGCCATCATTGGCGCAGGTGCGGCGGGCATGATGTGTGCCTCAGTGGCCGGACAACGTGGCAAGCGTGTTGTGCTGATAGATCACGCAGAAAAATTGGCAGAAAAAATTCGTATCTCAGGCGGTGGGCGCTGTAATTTTACGAATGTCGATACCAGCCCTCAGAATTTTCTATCTCAGAATCCACACTTCTGTAAAAGTGCGCTGTCGCGTTATACCCCGCACGATTTTCTATCTTTGGTTAAGCGTCATAACATTCCCTTTCATGAAAAGCATAAGGGTCAATTGTTTTGTGATCGCTCGGCGGAAGACATTATTGCGATGCTCAAAGCGGAATGTGATGCCGGTCATGTGCAGTGGCGCATGCCGGTGTCAGTCAAAGGCATAGAAAAACTA
>CANGFL010000306.1 GCA_947453015.1 Oxalobacteraceae bacterium
ATGATGCCGAAGAACTATATATAAGCTTAGTTCTTTGATTGATCAACTAATTTATTTTTTGCAATCCAAGGTACGGGAGCCCGTAAAAAAAGCCACATCTGAATGTGGCTTTTAGGGCGAGCGCGGTGTGCGCATTTTCGCGCACGCCGTATGATGCCGAAGAATTTATTAACTGATTAGTTCTTCGATTGATCGACGAGCTTGTTCTTGGCTATCCAAGGCACGGGAGCCCGTAAAAAAAGCCACATCTGCATGTGGCTTTTAGGGCGAGCGCGGTGTGCGCATTTTCGCGCACGCCGCATGATGCCGAAGAACTATATAAAAGCTTAGTTCTTTGATTGATCAACTAATTTATTTTTTGCAATCCAAGGCATCATCGCACGTAACTTAGCACCAACGATCTCAATCGAGTGCTCAGCATTCAAACGACGACGTGACATCAGCGTAGGTGCGTTCGCTTTGTTCTCAAGGATGAAGCTCTTTGCATATTCACCAGTCTGAATATCTTTCAGGCACTGACGCATCGCGACTTTTGATTCTTCCGTAATGATGCGTGGGCCAGTGACATACTCGCCGTACTCAGCATTGTTAGAGATCGAGTAATTCATGTTAGCGATACCACCTTCATAAATCAGATCAACGATGAGTTTGAGTTCGTGCAAACATTCAAAGTAAGCCATCTCTGGAGCGTAGCCTGCTTCTACCAATGTTTCGTAACCGGCTTTGATCAGCTCAACCGTACCGCCGCACAGAACAACTTGTTCACCGAACAAATCGGTTTCGGTTTCTTCACGGAAGTTGGTTTCAATGATGCCAGCACGACCACCACCGTTTGCCATTGCATACGACAGAGCGATATCGCGAGCATGACCTGATTTGTCTTGATAGATCGCGACCAGATGAGGAACACCACCACCTTGTGTATAGGTCGAGCGAACGGTATGACCTGGCGCTTTAGGAGCGATCATGATGACATCAAGATCAGCGCGCGGCACAACTTGACCGTAGTGCACGTTAAAGCCGTGTGCAAATGCCAGCACAGCGCCTTGTTTGGCGTGTGGTGCGACGTTTTCGTTGTAGACCTGAGCGATGTTTTCATCGGGCAGCAAAATCATAATGACGTCTGCACCTTTAACGGCGTCATTGACTTCAGCGACTTTGAGGCCAGCTTTTTCTACCTTGGCCCATGATGAGCCGCCTTTGCGCAAGCCGACGGTAACTTTACATCCGGATTCCGACAAGTTCTGCGCGTGCGCATGACCTTGTGAACCGTAGCCGATAATGGCGATGTTTTTACCTTTGATGAGAGAAAGGTCGCAATCTTTGTCGTAAAAAACTTTCATGATATTCCTGAAATTAAAAGGTTAATTGTGATTGTTTCAGTTATTGGGTTATGCGAATCAGACTTTCAAGATGCGCTCGCCGCGTCCTATTCCTGAACCGCCCGTACGAACGGTTTCAAGAATGGCTGTGCGGTCGATGGCATCAATGAAGGCATCGAGTTTTGATTTGTTACCTGTTAACTCGATGGTGTAGGTCTTTTCTGTTACATCGATGATGCGGCCACGGAAAATATCCGTAGTGCGCTTCATTTCCTCGCGCTCTTTGCCAACGGCACGTACCTTGATGAGCATTAGCTCACGTTCGATATACGCACCTTCGGTCAAATCAACTACCTTGACGACTTCGATCAGTCGATTCAGATGTTTGGTGATCTGCTCGATGACATCGTCGGATCCGCTGGTCACCACAGTCATACGTGACAAGGTAGGATCTTCTGTCGGTGCCACGGTGAGTGTTTCAATGTTGTAGCCACGCGCAGAAAAAAGTCCCACCACGCGTGACAGAGCACCGGATTCGTTTTCTAGTAACGCTGAAATAATATGGCGCATTACAAGTCCTCCGAACCAAGCAACATCTCACTCAAGCCTTTACCTGCTTTCACCATAGGCCACACGTTTTCATCGCGATCAGTGATGAAATTCATGAATACCAAACGATCTTTCATCGCAAAGGCTTCTTTCATCGATGATTCGACATCGCCCGGTTTGGTGATGGTCATGCCGACATGCCCAAAGGACTCGACGAGTTTGTCGAAATTAGGCAAGGAATCCATATAGGATTCGGAGTAGCGTGAACCATAGTCAATCTGCTGCCACTGACGCACCATGCCGAGATAGCGGTTGTTTAGCAAAATGATTTTTGGTGTCAGGTGATATTGCTTACAGGTGGCCAATTCTTGTATACACATCTGTATCGATGCTTCACCTGTTACGCAGGCAACTTCGGCGCCCGGATTAGCCATCTGCACGCCCATCGCATACGGTAAACCAACACCCATAGTTCCGAGGCCACCTGAATTGATCCAGCGTCTAGGTTTATCAAATCCGTAGTACTGAGCAGCCCACATCTGGTGCTGACCAACATCGGAAGTGATAAATGCATCGCCCTTGGTAACTTCCCACAGTTTTTGTACCACTGCTTGCGGCTTGATTACTTCGGTCGAGGTTGGATACTTCAGGCACTCGCGCGAACGCCATTCAGCGATCTGCTTCCACCATGCGTCCAATGCTTTGGCATTGGGCTTAGTATCGGAAGCATCAATCTGTGAAAGCACTTCGATCAGTACGTCTTTGACGTTACCGACGATAGGAATATCGACCTTAACGCGCTTTGAGATCGATGAAGGATCAATATCAATGTGAACGATCTTGCGCGGCACACTACCAAAGTGCTTAGGGTTACCAATCACGCGATCATCAAAACGAGCGCCAATAGCAATCAGCACATCGCAATGCTGCATAGCCATGTTAGCTTCGTAGGTTCCGTGCATACCGAGCATGCCAACGAATTTATCGCTGGATGAACGATAACCACCCAATCCCATCAGCGTGTTGGTGCAGGGATAGCCGAGTTTATCGACCAAGGTATTTAGTTCAGGTGCAGCGTCGGCAAGAATCACACCGCCACCGGTATAAATCATAGGACGTTCAGCGCTGAGCAGCAGTTGAACGGCTTTACGAATTTGACCTGAGTGACCTTTGTCTACGGGCTTGTATGAACGCATCTCGAGTTCTTTCGGATACTCGAAGACAGCTTTGTCCATAGTGATGTCCTTCGGTATATCAACGAGTACTGGGCCAGGACGGCCGGTTGTCGCGATAAAGAAGGCTTTTTTCAGCACCATCGCCAAGTCTTTTACATCCTTG
>CANGFL010000307.1 GCA_947453015.1 Oxalobacteraceae bacterium
CAGCTTTACGCCATGGCTGAATGGTTAGTGACGGCTAATCACGCCTACGTGGATAGTCAAAGTGCGGAAGAGATGGCGGCGAATCGCGGTAATTTTAGTGAGCCAGGAAAAAATTCGCGCTTTCGCGATCGCCCTGCTGCGGAGTCGCTCGATTTACTGCGTCGCATGAAAGCCGGCGAGTTCAAGGATGGTGAACATATCTTGCGTGCGAAAATTGATATGGCTTCGCCCAACATGAATATGCGCGATCCGGCCATTTACCGAATTCGACACGCGCATCACCATCGCACGGGTGACACGTGGTGCATCTATCCTATGTATGACTATGCGCACCCGATATCGGATGCGATAGAAAATATTACTCACTCAATTTGCACGCTAGAGTTTCAAGACCACCGTCCATTTTATGATTGGATACTTGAACGCTTAGCTGAAGGCGGTTTCTTTAAAAAGCCACTTCCGCATCAATATGAATTTGCACGACTGAATCTAACCTACGCCATCACCAGTAAGCGCAAACTGCTGCAATTGGTCGAAGAAAAAATTGTTGATGGTTGGGATGATCCGCGTATGCCAACCATCGTGGGTATACGCCGTCGCGGTTACACACCCGAATCGATTCAGCTTTTTGCTGAGCGCATTGGCGTTGCCAAGGCCGATAGCTGGATAGACATGAGCATTCTTGAAGGCGCGTTGCGTGATGATTTGGATGCGAAAGCTGCACGCACAGTCGCCGTACTGAATCCGCTAAAACTTATTATCGATAATTATCCCGAAGGTCAAACGGAAGCATGCTCTGCTCCGATTCATCCGCATCATCCTGAACGAGGTCATCGCGCATTTCCTATCAGTCGCGAGCTGTGGATAGAACAAGACGATTTCATGGAAGTGCCCGAGAAAGGTTACTTCCGTCTTTTCCCAGGCAGTAAAGTGCGTTTGCGTTATGGCTTTGTGATTGAGTGCACCGGTTGCGATAAAGACGCAAATGGCAAGGTCATTGCGGTCCATTGCAATTACTACCCTGATAGTAAGAGCGGTACTGAAGGCTCAGCAAATTACAAGGTCAAAGGGAATATTCACTGGGTCTCAGCCGCACATGCGGTATCGGCTGAAGTGCGAATGTATGATCGACTATTCACCGATGCGCATCCGGATGCAGGTGGTAAGGATTTCAAACAAGCGCTAAATCCAAATTCAAAATCAGTCATTACTGCTTTTTTGGAAGCAGGTGCTGATAAGGCTGCACCAGATGAGAAATTTCAATTCGAACGCCATGGCTATTTTGTCGCTGACCGCGTTGACTCAAAGCCCGGTCAACCTGTTTTCAATCGCATCGTCACACTCCGGGATAGCTGGGGCAAATAAGCTCCTCGCACATGAACTTTGAAAAATTAGTTTTCGTCGACCTGGAAACAACAGGCGCCAATGCAACGGTTGATCGCATCACTGAAATAGGATTAGTCGAGGTCGATGCCAACGGCAATGCGACTCACTGGTCCAGCTTGGTTAATCCGGGCACGTCCATCCCTGCATTCATTCAACAACTCACAGGCATTAGTAATGAGATGGTGCGTGAAGCACCGACCTTTGCATCCCTCGCTAAAGAGTTATACGAGCGACTGCAAGGTGCTTTATTCATCGCTCATAACGCGCGCTTTGATTATGGTTTTTTGCGTAATGAATTTACTGAAGCCGGTTATGCATTTCGCTCAGATGTGCTGTGTACCGTTAAGCTCTCTCGCAAGCTTTTTCCAGAACACAATCGTCACAATCTCGACGCATTAATTTCACGCCACGAATTAAAAGCGCAAGCACGTCACCGAGCGCTAGCCGATGCGGATCTGTTGTGGCAGCTGTGGCAAAAACTTCGCAGTGAACTAGCACCCGACGTCATAGATGACGCCGTGCGCTTACTACTTCAAAAACCCTCGTTACCCTCGCATCTACCGCCGAATGTGCTCGATGATTGCCCCGACACACCGGGCGTGTATCTTTTTTACGGTGAAAACGATATCCCACTGTATGTTGGAAAAAGTGTACGTCTGCGTCAACGAGTGATGTCGCACTTCAGCTCGGATCACAAACTCTACAAAGACATGCGTCTATCGCAGCAACTGCATCGCATTGAATGGCGCGAAACTGCCGGAGAAATTGGCGCATTGCTGCTGGAAGCCCAACTAGTGAAGCAGCTACAGCCTATCCATAATCGCACCCTTAGGCGTCAAGATGATTTGTGTGCCTGGCGCTTGAATGAAGATGCACAAGGCCGCACCTACCCAACGTTGAGCTTTGCTAACGACGGCGATTTCGGACGTGTCGATCGTCTGTATGGTTTATTTAGCTCGAAACGTAAAGCCGAAACGGTATTGCGCCAATTAGCCGAAACGCATCAGCTATGTATGGTGCAACTGGGTCTTGAGGCGGCTAATAAAACAAACAAAGCATGCTTTGCTTTGCAGCTCAATCGCTGCAAGGGCGTTTGTGTGGGTAAAGAAGATGAATCTTTCCACCGCGCACGGCTAGAAGCCGCTTTGGCACAACTGCATGTAAAAACCTGGCCCTATGCCAGCGCCATAGGTTTGATAGAAACCACTGGTACTAGAACCAACATACATCTGGTAAATAATTGGTGCTATATGGGCACTGCACAATCGGAAGAAGCCTTGTGGAACTTACTAGACGAATCACCAAGTAAGCCAATTTTTGATATGGATACTTACAAAATTCTCAGTAAAGCTTTATTAAAAGGGCAGCTTCACGTAAAAGAATTGCGCAACGCAACGAAAGATCATTGATTTCACTACGGTTTCGAATTGATAACCTCTAGATCAAATCATTTTAAAAAACCTGTTTTCTCCTCCGAAAATTCCTTCCGCTTGATGAATATCAAGAGCTATCATTAACGCATAACTGTTCGGTCTTCAGCGCAGATTGCCTTTTGACGGATAAGTAAACCCATCGCTTGGCTATATTGATCTCGAAATACATGCGTATGTGAAGACGCATTGAGCGACATCAACAGTCCGGCGATGCTCATCGTTAAGATTGTCCGCTTTGCAAATTTACAGCGCTCACATTTGAGAGAAGCTGATTGATTGCGAAACGCTTGGTATTTATTTAATCAGTGCTTCCCTAACTGAACCGCTTGATCAAGACCGGAGAAAACCTATGAATGAAGTTGTCATCGTCGCAGCCAGCAGAACCCCCG
>CANGFL010000308.1 GCA_947453015.1 Oxalobacteraceae bacterium
CCCAGCGCAGGCAAAGCGCCCGCGATAGATGCCAGAGTGGCCTGGAATTTCATTTCATCGTGGTGGTGGGTCTTGATGGCATTTTTCATCACATCATCGACCGCATCCGCATCTAAATTGCCCTGCGCGATAACGACCAGACGCAAGGTATCGCAAATCATGTGCACGATGGAGTGGTCAGCAGCGAGTTTGGGATACTCACCAAAAATCGCAGATGAGTCCGGGCCTTCAACGTGCGCTTCAAGGGCCACAGCGCCCTCTTTCTTCATCACGTTCAGCAGTTTACCCACCAGCAGAATCAGATCCAGATAGTCCTGCGGGGCCCACTTGGGGCCCTTAATGCAGCGAACCATACCGCCAAAGGCACCTTTAAAAATGCCCATGCTATTTCCGATCAGCTGAGCGCCAATTGCGGAACCCACAATAATGAAGCCCTCAACCGGTGCGGACTTAATAATCGGAGCCATTTTGCCGCCCGCCATAATAAAGCCACCAAAAACGCAGCCAAAAACGACGGCAATTCCCACGAAAAATAACATCTGCTTCTCCTTGTGCTAGCCCTCAAGCGCCATCGCGATGCGGGCGCAGGGTATCGACTTGTATATCGACACACACTTCGATAATTCAAGCCCGCAGCGGACAGATTACCAAGTAATTATTGCAATTGTGAAACAAAGTGAAGAATTGCGCCACCCTTATCGCAGATGGTTGGCCTAGCAAGCGATGGAATTGCTATTTTAAAAATAAACACCAAACGCCCACGCACTGGCCTGTAATGATTTGCAGCATAAAATCAAGCACGCCGCCAATCAACATCGCGGGTATGCCGAGATAGAGCAAAATAAGTAACCACCCCATGCCCGTCAGACGCGGACTGGGAATATCGTGCCCGAGTATGAGCTCACGGGGAGTTGAATTGAAAAAACGCTTTATCATGCGCTGCCTTTTTTTGATTCTTGCTTTGATACTTGCTTTGATTCTTGATTATAGCTACGTCGAAAAACACTGACCTATTGATGCACATACTCTGGAACCAGATCGACAGACCCGCATGGGATAAAGCGCACACTGAGGCCGGTGGCGCCCTGCAGCAAGACTGGGCCTATGGCTTTAGCCTCACGGTGCCCGGTGTTACCTGTCATCGGGCAGAAGTAATTCTCGACGGCGAAACAGTCGCTCTGGCGCAGTTCATCTGCCGCCGTTATGGTTTTGTATTAAGTGTTGCGCTCTGCACGCGCGGCCCGTTGTGGCTGAAACCCTTAGCTGCAGATGTTCGTGCACGTATCTACCAACACATTAAACGCAGCTTGCCACTGGCTCGCCCTCGACTAGCGCTGTTTTCACCTGAGATCACTGATCCTACAGATGCCAGCGTTGCACGGCTGATTCGTGTGATGACGGGTTACTCCACCTTGATGATCGATCTGACTCGATCCGGTGAACAATTGCGTGCTGAGCTGGATGCACGGTGGCGCAATCGTTTAGGCGCTGCTGAAAAATCTGGGCTAACGATAGTCAACGACGAAGTCGCCCCCGAGTATGTGAAATGGCTGCTCGCTGCAGAGCAAGCACAACGCGCAGAAAAATCTTTTCATGGCTTACCGGTAGCCTTTGTTGAACGCTACATACAAGCAGGCACACCAACAAAACAAACAGCGTTGATACTGCATGCAGAACATCAGGGGAAACGCATTGCCGCGATGCTGTTTTTACTTCATGGACGCGTCGCCACCTACCATATAGGTTGGGCAGATCAAACGGGCCGCGAAACGAATGCACACAAACTGATAGTGTGGCGCGCCTTTGAGATTTTGCGTACACGCGGAATCACTACGCTCGACATGGGCGGCGTTAACACGCATGACTTGCCGGGTATTTCTCGCTTCAAGCTTGGCATGGGTGGCACGGTCGTGACCTTTGCCGGCATGTTTGTGTAAATGCTTAGTGTGAAATGCAAATGCCGTTTTACTTAACAACAAATGGCGCTTGGTAAATCCACACCGGCTTGCCTTCGACATGTTCGACGTGTGCATAGGGCTGTAATTCCAACGCCGGAAATTCCAGACTCACCAGCCAGCCTCCCGGCTTTAATTCAGCGGCTGCTTTCGCAACGGCGCG
Source organism: Oxalobacteraceae bacterium (assembly GCA_947453015.1). GTDB lineage: Bacteria > Pseudomonadota > Gammaproteobacteria > Burkholderiales > Burkholderiaceae_D > Pernthalerella. The sequence continues at coordinate 2,119 of CANGFL010000308.1, forward strand.
CGGCATAGTCTCAGGGCGTTGAAACAAATACACCATGTCATACGTAGACCAATCATCCTTCCACATATCGCCTTGTCGAATCCTGGCCCAAGGACATAGCAGACCAGTCAATACGCGTAATGGCCAACTCCACTCGGTACCCGCAAGACGGGCTTGCGGATAAGCTGAACGCAACGCACGCAAACCATGCCCCAGTCCGCAACCCGCATCCAGAATGCTGGCGCCTTCAGGCAGGCGTACCTGCTCAGAGAGATTTGATAAAGCCGTTGCGGGAGTTGGAAACAGCGGTGCATCACTCCAGGCGTTCATGGGGTATACCAAAGCGATAATCACCAAGGGGATTAACCAGGCCCAGCCGGGGATAGATACTCCACCCGATAGCAGCAACGACAAAGGAAATCCCGCGGCAATCGCCAAGCGTCGCCATGGCGTACTTGCTAACACACTGGATAGCGCGCCCAGCAAAGCGCACGCAGCTATGGCCCACCAGACATCCCAGTGTGATTGCTGCAAAAATGAAAAAAGCAGCCAACTAGCCGCCCAAACGAGCAGTGCGGGAATAGGCCAACGTAGCAGCAGATTTTTTTTAATTAACACGTGCGGGATTATAGTCGGGAGAGCTTAGATATCCATCCTGCGAACTCGCACCAAGACAAGGTATTATTCGGCCAGCTCGCTCTATCAAAGCTTATTTGGGAGATCCACATGAAAGTTAAACAAATTCTCACTGGCGTGGAATTAGTGATTGCCGACCTCGAAGTCGAACTGAATGGTACGCTGCGATCGAATCACACGCTGTGCGCATTACTCAAAGATGATAATCAACGTGAAGTGCTGATACCGCTGAACACGCCGGACGGACGCCCGATTTTTATGAACCCGGACAACGCGATTGCCGACACCAGTTCTCATTAATTGCGCTGAGGGCAAACCGTATCTGGGGATACGGGCGATGGCTTAGCCGCCAGCAAATGGTAATGAAGGCCTTAAAGAGATCGTTAAAGAGATCGTTAGAGAGATCGCTAGAGAAAGCGGTCGAGTAATCGACGTGACATGCGATCCAACGCACGCATATCCAACAC
>CANGFL010000309.1 GCA_947453015.1 Oxalobacteraceae bacterium
GCACTAGCCACGGTGGATGCGATCAAAGCCCTCGGGCGAGAAGCTGTCGCGTTGGCCTGCGATCTTTCGAATGAAACGTCCACTCGCCAATTAATCGAGCAAGCCACGCAAGCACTCGGCCGAATTTCCTGCGTGGTTAACAGTGCGTCCTTATTTGACTATGACGATGCCGAAACGTTTTCCATAGCCAAGCTTAACGCGCACATGCACACCAACCTGGCTGCACCCATACTGCTTGCGCAAGCACTGCATAAAGCAACATCGGATAGCGAGCAGTCTGTCGTTATCAATCTGCTCGATCAAAAGCTGTACAACATGAATCCGGATTTTTTATCTTACACGCTATCTAAATCTGCATTGCTAACCGCCACCACAATGCTCGCACAATCGCTGGCACCTAAATTACGCGTGGTCGGACTAGCCCCGGGACTTACCTTAGTTTCAGGCGATCAAAGCGAAACCGAATTTGCCAACGCTCATCGTAAAACGCCACTGGGTAAGAGCAGCACACCCGAGGACATTGTCGATGCCGTGTGTTATCTCGCCAGCGCCAAGGCCGTCACGGGTACCGTCTTGGTTGTAGATGGCGGGCAGCACCTCACACCACTGCAGCGCGATGTTATGTTTCTCACTAAGTGATCATCGCTGCCATTACTACTTTCCACGAATTTATGCCCTCTTTATTATCACACCCCGAATTATCTGATTGCCGTCGTCTATTTCTGCGTAACTACAACGTTATGAGTAATATCGGTGTTCATGATTTTGAAAAAATTAGCGAACAACGCGTGCTGTTTAATGTGGAACTTTTCATTCCACTTTTAAATTCAACACCCACTCAAGATGAGCTTAACGAAGTCGTTGATTATGATTTCATCCGCGAGACCATCAAAACGCGAGTCGGCAAAGGACACATACAGCTACAAGAAACACTATGCGATGAAATCGCCAATTTACTGCTGAAACATCCTAAAGTCAGGGCCGTTCTCGTCTCAACTGAAAAGCCCGATGTCTATCCCGATTGCGAGTCTGTCGGCGTTGAAGTCTTTCACATCAAAGAGAGATGAAATGATCGCCACAACCTCCACGCCCAGTCTCAAGCAAGCCGAAAAAATCGCCTACGAAAATAATAAATTACATAAGCGACTATGTCGGCTCGTTGGCGAAGCTATTGGCGACTTCAAGATGATTGAAGAGGGCGACAAAGTAATGGTCTGCCTGTCTGGAGGCAAAGACAGCTACGCGTTATTAGATATTTTGCTCACGCTGCGTGAACGCGCACCGATACATTTTGATATCGTCGCTGTAAATCTCGATCAAAAACAGCCGAATTTTCCCGCTGACGTATTACCAAATTATCTGCGCAGCATAAACGTCCCGTTTCATATTGAAAATCAAGATACCTATAGCATCGTCAAACGCGTGATCCCCGAAGGCAAAACGACATGCTCACTGTGTTCTCGTCTGCGTCGTGGCATCTTGTACCGCGTCGCCGATGAATTAGGCGCGACCAAAATAGCCTTAGGTCATCATCGCGACGACATCATGGAAACCTTTTTCCTGAATATGTTTTTCGGTAGCAAACTCAAAGGCATGCCGCCCAAACTGCAATCCGATGACGGCAAACATATCGTCATTCGACCTTTAGCGTATGTACGCGAAATTGATACAGAGCGCTATGCGGAAGTGAAAAATTTTCCCATCATCCCCTGCGACTTATGCGGCAGTCAGGAAAATCTACAACGCAAGCAAATAAAAAACATGTTACGTGAATGGGATAAAAAATATCCCGGCCGCGTTGAAAATATTTTTTCGTCGCTTTCAACCATCGTTCCTTCGCATTTAATGGATCGTTCACAGTTCGATTTTGCTGAATTAAAAATCACGGGAACTGACTTACCCGATGGAGATATCGCATTTGATGAAGAGCCATGTGAAAGTCGGGATACAACAACACAAGGACTTCAGACCATCCACCTGCACACTCAACGAAATACTCACAGCGCAGGCGAACTCGATTGATCGCTGCTAAAAATCTGCCAATCTCTGCCATCGACCCTGCAGCAATCGATGCAGTGCATGCTAAAATTTTGTACTTCTTTTTATTCTGCCTATGAACGTTGTCATTCTCGCTGCAGGCATGGGGAAACGGATGCAGTCCGACCTGCCTAAGGTACTGCACGCACTGGCAGGCAAGCCACTGCTTTCTCACGTTATCGACACCGCGCGTCAGCTCTCTCCATCGCGCTGCTGCGTTGTCTACGGTCATGGCGGCGACAAAGTTCCTACGCAGCTGGCAGCGGATGATCTTCAGTTCGTGCTGCAAGAGCCTCAATTAGGTACCGGCCACGCAGTCATGCAGGCCGTGTCAAAACTGAATGAAGACCAGCCCACACTCGTTTTGTATGGCGATGTACCCCTGACTACCGTTGCCACACTGCGCACACTGACCGAGAAGGCCGGCAACGACAAACTCGCCATTCTCACCATCGCCATGGACGAGCCCACCGGTTACGGTCGCATCGTGCGCGAGCAAAATAAAATCGTTCGTATCGTTGAACAAAAAGATGCCACCGATCTCGAGCGTCAAATTCGCGAGGTCAATACCGGCATCTTGGTAGCGCCGACTCGCCAGCTAAAAAATTGGTTGTCGCGGCTATCCAACCATAACGCGCAAGGCGAATACTATTTAACTGACATCATCGCGCTGGCCGTGAAAGACAATGTCGTCATTGAATCAACTCAACCCAGTCACGCCTGGGAAACCCTGGGCGTAAATAGCAAGGTACAGCTAGCTGAGTTAGAGCGCGTTCACCAGCTTAACCTCGCACACCAATTACTTGAACAAGGCGTCACCCTTGCCGACCCCGCACGTATCGATATACGTGGTGAGCTGCATTGCGCTCGCGATGTGAGTATCGATATTGGTTGCGTATTTGAAGGCCAAGTCCACATCGGCCAAGGCGTCAGTATCGGCGCCTATTGCGTGATAAAAAATTCGCACATTGCTGATAACGTACACATCAAACCATTCACGCATATAGACGAAGCACGTGTCGGTAGCGATTCGCAAATCGGCCCCTATGCGCGACTACGTCCGGGCACTACGCTCGGCTCCGATGTACATGTCGGAAATTTCGTTGAAATAAAAAATAGTGAATTCGGCGCACATAGCAAAGCC
>CANGFL010000310.1 GCA_947453015.1 Oxalobacteraceae bacterium
AAACTACCAGCAACGTCTTATCAACGCGTGATAATTCAAATCAACCGGCACGTATCGCGCCTCCTGTGAGTATTGCGCGTACTGGCTCGGTACATAGCCCATTGCAAACATTGGCTGAAAATGGTGATCGCAAAGCGCAGTATTAAATACTCTGCTTTGGTTTATTTAATGAAAAAATGAAGTCAAAAAAAAGACCGCACATGCGGTCTTCTTTTACATACCAACGATAGGCACTATCAGACCACCACGGTCTGTGCTTGGCCTTCAGCGCGTTCGCGAATCTCGCCGATGCGATACACGGTTTCACCCAGTCGCTTGAGCTCTGCTTCGGCTTGATCTGCATTCGCTGCACTGACTATCACTGTCATTCCTATGCCGCAGTTAAATACTCGGTGCATCTCGTCATCCGCAACGCCACCATGTTTTTGCAGCCATTGAAATAAGGGAGGCAAGGTCCACGCATCTTTGTGCAATACCGCTGTAAGGTTGGGTTGCAATACGCGCGGAATATTTTCAACCAAGCCGCCACCGGTAATGTGCACCATGCCATGCACATCGATTTTTTCCATTAAAGCGAGTAAGGGTTTTACGTATATGCGTGTTGGAGCGAGCAATACATCAGCCAGCGGACGCCCATGAAAATCAGCGTGCAAGTCAGGCTTAGCCACCTCAATGATCTTGCGTACTAATGAATAACCATTCGAGTGAGCACCCGATGATGCCAACCCAAGCACCACATCACCCGGCCGAATTTTTTTACCATCGATGATTTTCGATTTTTCAACCGCACCCACAGCAAAGCCTGCGAGATCATATTCACCATCGGGATACATACTCGGCATCTCGGCAGTTTCACCACCGATCAATGCACATCCTGCCTGCTCACAACCAGCAGCAATGCCTTTGATGACATCGGTTGCGCTGGCAACATCCAAACGTCCACACGCAAAATAATCTAAGAAAAAAAGCGGCTCGGCACCCTGTACCAAGATGTCATTCACGCTCATGGCGACCAGATCAATACCCACGGTGTCATGACGGTTAAGGTGAAACGCCAGCTTCAACTTGGTGCCCACACCGTCGGTACCCGAGACGAGCACAGGTTCACGAAATTTTTTACTGACTTCAAACAGCGCGCCAAATCCACCAATACCTGCTAATACGCCTTCGCGCATAGTGCGTTTAGCAAAAGGTTTGATGGCTTCTACCAGTGCATCACCGGCATCGATATCGACACCTGCATCACGGTAGGACAGAGAGACCTTGGAATTAGAGGACATGGAGTGTATGGCGGAGGAAAAGGTAGAATGAACGTCTGAATAAATGACTGGACGCCTGATGTACGGTATTTTACCAAAAGGGCCCGTCTTACCTCCGTATCGATGACGATATTTCCTAATCCTGAACAGCGACCCGTGCTGCTCTGGCTAATTGCCGGCATTGCTTTGTATGTGCTGCTAGCAGTACTTGGCCCCGTGCTCACGCCTTTCCTTGCCGCTGGGATTATTGGTTATATGCTTAATCCCGGCGTGGATTGGTTAACCACTCGGGGTTTACCCAGAATCCTGTCGGTGCTGTTAGTGATGATTGCACTGATCCTTACCGGAACGACAGTAATTTTGATCGTGGTCCCGATGCTGATCGCAGAACTACCCGCTTTACAGCAACGCCTGCCCCTACTGCTCGATGCCTTTGATCGCTTCGTTAGGCCGCTACTGTTACAAACTGGACTCAACCTTCCACTCGACAGCGCCGGCTTAAAAGCTCTCTTAACGCAGCAACTCGCTAGCTTTGACAGCGCCGGACTCAGCTGGCTGGACTGGTTGAGAAAAGGCAGCAGCGCCGTCATTGGATGGGCTGCCACGTTATTGCTCATACCTATCGTGCTGTTTTATCTGCTGTTGGATTGGCATCACGTGATTGCTCGATTCGCCGTGATGATTCCGCGTCGCTGGATATCACTGGTCTCAGAAATGACGAATGAAGTTGACCACTTGCTAGCTCAATACATGCGCGGTCAACTATTGGTGATGCTACTGCTGGCGACCTACTACTCAGTTGGCTTAGGTATTGCGGGTTTCGACGTTGCCATACCCGTAGGAATAATCACAGGCTTGTTGGTGTTTATTCCCTACGTGGGTTTCGGAATCGGCTTAACGCTGGCCATCCTATCCGCCATACTCTTCTTCGATGGTTGGTACGGCTTGATTGCGGTTGCAGTGGTATACGGCCTGGGTCAAATGCTGGAAAGCTTTTATCTAACGCCGCGCCTGGTTGGCGAACGCATTGGTCTGCATCCATTGACCGTGATCTTTGCATTACTTGCTTTTGCACAGTTATTTGGCTTTACGGGCATATTGCTGGCGCTGCCGGCCTCTGCCGTGCTTTCAGTGGTTTATCGAAGAGTGCGTCAGCATTATCTGAACAGCAGTTTCTATAATCAATCATGAAGCAGTTGCTGCTCGACTGGGGCGCTGCCCCGCCACAAACTCTGGATAATTTTGTTGTCGGCAAAAATGCTGAGTTACTTGAACTACTCACCAGCTTAGCAACACAAGACAGCATCAACGTTAAACCGCAGATGGTCACAATCTGGGGTCATGCAGGCTCTGGTAAATCGCACGTGTTACAGGCATTGCATACAGCGACTAATGGACTCTTGTTAACGCCCAAGCATGCTGTCAGCGAATTTGCATGGTCTGCAGACCAAGCTATGTATCTACTGGACGATTGTGATCAACTATCCGAAGACCATCAGATCGCAGCTTTTGCACTGTTTAATCAAGTCAGAGAAGCGGGTGGATCCTGGGTCGCTAGTGCAAACCAAGCACCAGCCCAATTAACACTCCGCGAAGATTTGCGTCCTCGTCTGGGCTGGGGCTTAATTTATGAACTTCATGGCTTATCCGACGAAGAAAAACTCGATGCCCTCTCGAAATCAGCCGAGTCGCGCGGATTGTCAGTTTCGCCCGGCGTGTTACCCTACCTACTGACGCATTTTCGACGAGATATGCCATCGCTATCGGCCATGCTCGATGCACTTGATCGCTACTCACTCGAAACTCAGCGCCCGATCACCCTGCCCCTGTTGCGGGAATTACTGCAATCAGGCGAAGCTACTACTAGCCTATGAATCTTGCACTCTTTGATTTAGATAACACCTTACTGCCTCTGGACTCA
>CANGFL010000311.1 GCA_947453015.1 Oxalobacteraceae bacterium
ATTTTTAAACGCCTGCGCGACTTTCATGACATCGTCATTCAATCCAGCATGAGCATCTAATAAAGCACGTTGTGATTCCGCTTTGAGTAGTGATTGATGCGCATGCTGCCCATGAATATCGACCAACATCTCACCGACTTCGCGCAACTGGGTAATGGTGGCGGTTATGCCATTGATAAATGCTTTGGAACGGCCGCTGCTATCAATCACGCGCCGCAGCAGTAATTGACCCTCTTCAGAAACAAATTCGTGTTCTTCTAACCAACTCAGCACAGCCGAATCAAATTCACCGGTAAATTCGGCGGCGATATCCGCTTTGGAGGCGCCTTCTCTAATGACACTGGCATCGGCACGGCCACCCAAGGCCAACATTAATGCGTCAATCAAAATCGATTTTCCCGCTCCTGTTTCACCGGTAAAGACGGTAAAACCGGCGGGCGGTTCGATTTCGATCGCATCAACGATCACAAAATCACGAATGATGAGTGTGCGCAGCATGAGTAGTTAGGGAAAAAGCGAGGGCTAAAAACGATATAGGGACTATTTTAGCTGCCCCAGTACGGAAGGATATTCATTCCAGTGCAATTTCTCTCGCAACGTATCGTAGTAGCTCCATCCTTGTGGATGCAAAAATTGAATACTGTGCGCTGAGCGACGCACCATTACGCGGTCATGATGATAAAGACTGGTGAGTGACTGCATATCAAAATTTACGCTGCAATCACGCCCACTAGCTAACTCAATCACAATCTCACAACTCTCAGAAAGCACAATCGGACGATTCGACAGCGCATGCGGCGCAATCGGCACCAACACCATACCACCCAATCCAGGATGAAGAATCGGGCCACCCGCAGCCAAGGCATACGCCGTTGAACCTGTAGGCGTAGAAATAATTAAGCCATCAGAGCGTTGGTTGTACATGAAGTGCCCATCCACTTCGACACGTAGCTCCACCATACCCGCACCTGCTCCGCGCGACACCACGACATCATTGAACGCAACGGATCGAAAAATTTCCTTGCCTTGACGATGCACGATTCCCTCGAGTAGAGCGCGACGTTCTGATTCCAGCTTGCCGTCCAACATATCGCTCAACACAGGCAGCATGCGTTCAAACGCGATATCGGTCATAAAACCCAATCGCCCCTGATTCACACCTATCAGCGGCACATCAAACGGCGCTAATTGGCGCGCAATGCCCAACATCGTCCCATCGCCACCAATCACAATAGCGACATCGGCGTCTTGACCAATTTGCGCCAAGGTCATGGACACTAGCTTGCTGCGCTGAAGGTCTTGCGCGGTCGCTGCTTCAAATACAACCCTAAGCCCGCGACGCTCAAGAAAATCCGCTAATTCGCTCAAAGCAGCGCTGCTAGCGCCTAATTCACCGTGTTTACCGATGATGGCGACCGTAGAAAAACGTGATGTGGGAGTGGAATTTGCGACAGACATGCTCAGGATTAGACCATAACTAGCAGCAAACGGGACGCTTACTCAAGCCCAAGGTGGCCGACAGCACGGGAAGATGAAGGATTTTGCAGATAACATTTTTGCCAGTCGAGTTCAGGAAGCTGGCGCAGTACCCTTGGGCTCGATAGAATAAGGACATGCAACTCGATATTCGCGCACAAACGCTACTGAAAGCACTTGTAGAACGCTACATTGCGGACGGACAGCCGGTGGGCTCGCGCGCGCTGGCAAAAATTTCAGGCCTTGAGCTATCACCAGCGACCATACGCAACATCATGTCCGATCTGGAAGAGCTGGGTTTAGTAGCCAGCCCTCATACCTCAGCCGGTCGCATCCCCACTCCGCGTGGTTATCGGCTGTTTGTCGATAGTTTGCTCACCGTTCAAACGATCGATGAAAGCACGGTTGAATCGCGACTGCAGTCGGGTGCCTCGTCGCAAAAAATTATCGCTAGTGCGGCACAAGTACTTTCCTCGTTATCTCATTTCGCTGGGGTCGTACTCGCACCACGACGGGAAATGACATTTCAGCAAATCGAATTTCTGCGCCTCTCAGAAAAACGTATTTTGTTAGTCATCGTCGCGCCGAATGGCGATGTACAAAACCGTTTGCTGTTGACGGACACCGATTACTCTCCCAGCCAACTCGTGCAAGCGGCTAATTACATCAACCAAAATTACTCGGGATTGTCGTTTGATGCCGTTCGCATCAAACTCAACGATGAGTTACGTGAATTACGCAACGACATGATGCGGCTAATGCACGCCGCCGTTGAAGCCGGCACCGATGCAATGAGCGATGACACTGAAGATGTCGTTATTTCTGGTGAGCGCAATTTATTGTCGATTGACGACCTCTCGACCAACATGAGTTCATTGCGAAAATTGTTTGATATTTTTGAACAAAAGACCGGACTCGCGACACTGCTAGACACCTCAAGCAAGGCAAGTGGCGTACAAATTTTTATTGGCGGTGAATCGCATCTAATGCCATTGGAAGATATGAGCATCGTCACTGCGCCCTACGAATCGAATGGAAAGATTGTCGGCACCCTTGGTGTCATCGGGCCAACCCGCATGGCTTATGAGCGTGTGATTCCAATTGTCGACATCACAGCTCGTTTACTTTCCAGCGCGCTGTCGCATTCCTAAAAAATACGAGCGTAAGTATTACTGGCGATGCGGGCAGGCCTCTTTAGTGCAATTGCCGTAAAGAGCCAGCGCATGCTCAGCTAAAGTGAAGCCGCGCTGTTCCGCAATGCTATGTTGCCGACGCTCGATTTCTTCGTCAAAAAACTCTTCCACCAAGCCGCAATCGAGGCACACCAAGTGATCATGGTGGGAGCCCTGATTCAGTTCGAAAACCGCCTTACCCGACTCAAAATGATGTCGACTTAGTAAGCCTGCCTGCTCGAACTGAGTCAACACACGATAAACCGTTGCCAGTCCGACATCGAGATTTTCAGTCAGCAGCAGTTTATATACATCCTCAGCAGATAAGTGGCGAACGCTGCTATTTTGGAAAATCTCTAGGATTTTTAGCCTGGGCAGGGTGGCTTTCAGTCCACTGGATTTCAGATCGGCGGGTTTGGGCGGCATGTTTTCGCTTATTTAACTTGAACTGCTTTATCATATAGCGTTTACCTACCGCGCTCAACGAAAGCACCTCTCATGAAGTTCATGCAGCACTCGTCCA
>CANGFL010000312.1 GCA_947453015.1 Oxalobacteraceae bacterium
GTTGAGTTTCACAACGTCGATTAAACCCTGCCAATCGGTTGGTTTGCGGGACAGCACTACATCTCCCGTTACGGGGTCATGGCGTATGTAGACCTCGGTGACATCAAATCGAAATTCCAGCGGTAGGCGCACTGCCTGGCTGCGACCAGTGGTAAAAATCTTAGCAGTTTGGTACATGGTGCCTCCGCGAGGTGGATGGTATATCTCATGATATATACCATGGTTGTTGGTGTCAACTGACGAGGGTTGTTGCCAAATTCCTCTTTGTTTTTGACATCTTTTGTATTGTCCGAAGTTTGTATATACCTATCGGACAAGGTGAATTATGGACAAGCAAACCCCCATCCTCAAATTGCAAGTGGCTCAACGAATCAGCGTCGGTCCAGCCTCAATGGTATGGTCCCTGTCGGACTTCCTTGACCTGGGGCAGCGCGATGCGGTGGACAAAACAATTCAAAGAATGGTGGCCAGCCATGCTTTGCGTAGGATCGATCGAGGTCTATACGATCAGCCAAGAACAAACCAGCTAACCGGCCACGCTGCAGTCGTCGATTACATAAGTGTGATTGACGCTGTAGGTAGACGGTATCAGGTCAGAATTCTGCCAGACGGGATGACGGCTGCCAATGATCTGGGGCTCACCAACGCAGTACCGGGCCAAGTCATTATTCATACGGATGGACGATTGCGCCCAATTGTTTTGGACAACTTAATAATCCAATTTAAGCTGACGGCACCAAGCAAACTCTTCTGGGCTGGAAGGCCTGCTGTGAGTATTGTCCAAGCGCTCTATTGGCTTAGGGATGAATTGAAATCTAGCGACGTAACAGATCCGAGCATGGTCAGTGCAAAGCTAAGAAGAATACTCACAGACCCAAAGGCCGCACTAGTCAGAGATGATCTTGTTTCAGGGTTGAATACCTTACCGTCTTGGATGCAAAATTGGATTCCGGAGTTGCTAGGGAATGTTGATCTATGTAACAAGGGAGTGCTGCATTGAATTCTGAATTTTCAAAATTCATTGCCGCAACACCTGAAGATAGGCGAGACCTGTTTTTAGCAACAGCAAACAGGATCGGTATTCCAAAACAGAATGTTGAAAAATTTAGGGGCAGTATAAATTTTAGCTTTTCTTCAATTACTTTTTGCTATTCATTGCTGCGAAGGCTTGCCTCACATAAGGATCAACGTTCGGTTGATCGAGTAACCAGCGCACGTAGTCTTTGGGTACTTCTGAAAGTGGTGTGCCTTTGTGTTTGCCGAAGGTCATGTGGGTGGGAAGTCTGGCGTTTTCGGATGCATGCCAAAGTGCCTCGATATTGCTGATGTTTAATGCACTGCACAGGTGTTCAAGAATGGTGGCGCAGATGTGTATGTCAGCTTGGGCGGAATGCGCGTTGCGCAATATCTCGCGTGCGTGGGTGCGATCTAAGTAATAAAGCAGTGCGCTCTGGCTATGAGAGTCAAGTGTAGGCCAGGCTTTTCTGCTGAGTGCGAGTGTGCAGATGCGTTTAATGTCTGGCTTGCCTATGGCACCCCAATCAAAATCGATGTTGTGACCGATGAGGTAAGTGGCATCGGTGGGTAGCGTGAAGCTTGACGCGGGTGGGCAATCGACTAGCTCTTCATCCAGTATGTGATGGGTGGCGAGTGCGCCTAGGCTGATAGGTTTACCGGGGTTGTAGCGCTGATGAAATTCTTCACTAAGGGTGAATGGGCTGATGCTATCTAGGGCAACCCAGGCGGCTTCGACTAGGACAGGGTTGTCTTTGTCGGTGGCTTCGATATCAAAAATAATGGCTGCTGGTGACCTGTCCTGATATTTTCGAGCCAGTAGGATTTAGAGATAATGACTCCTCACACCTGAGGAGCAGTGATGAAGCGAGCGAGGTTTACGGACGAGCAGATCGTTCGAATATTGCAAGAGGCGGATAAATCCCCGGTAGTTGAAGTTGCCAAGCGACATGGGGTGAGTGAGCCTTCGATCTATGCCTGGCGCAAGAAATTTGGCGATATGGGCACTGACGATGTCAAACGCCTAAAGCAATTAGAGCAAGAGAACAACCGGCTAAAGAAGATCCTGGCCGAGCGTGACTTAGAAATTGAGGTCATGAAAGAGATCGCAGTAAAAAAGTGGTGAGCGTACAGCTGCGTCTTGAGCAGGCTCGGTATGCCATGGGTCGAGGAGTAACCCAACGGCGCGCCTGTACGCTAATGAGTGTCGCCAGATCGGGGCTGGTTTATGAGTGCACGATGACCGCTAAAGATGGCCCTGTGATGGCCGCTATGCGGGAGTACTCTGCACTGTACCCACGGTATGGAGCACGACGGGTCAGAGTCTTTTTACAGCGTGACGGTATGGTCATGGGTAGAGACCGAGCCGCACGGATTTGGGCGCTAGCAAGTCTGCAGGTGCCCGCTAAAAAGGTACGTAAGCGTTATCGTAGTCAGAACCGCCAGCCCTTTGTGGCAACCGCACCGAATCAGGTCTGGGCATATGACTTTGTGTTTGATGGCTGTGCCAATGGCCAGAAGTTAAAGTGTTTGACCGTTGTTGATGAGTTTAGCAAGGAAAGCCTGTTTATCGATGTGGCTGGTTCTATCCGAAGCCAACAACTCATTGAAGTGCTGGAGAAGTTGATTGATAAGCGAGGCTGTCCTTTGGTATTACGAAGCGACAACGGGCCAGAGTTTGTGAGTTTGGCTCTACTGCAATGGGCTGCCGATAAAGGGTTACGCAATCTTCTGATTGAACCCGGCAAGCCTTGGCAGAACGGTACCAATGAAAGCTTCAATGGTAAGTTTAGAGACGAATGTTTAGCAATGAATTGGTTTTACAGCCGTGCTCATGCGAAGGTGATTATTGAAGCTTGGCGTCAGCACTACAATGCAGTTCGACCGCACTCCAGTCTGGATTACAAAACGCCGCTGGAGTTCATGTCGGAGTGGGGAAATGAATCAAACCAACGGAGCCAAAGTTTCTAGATGATGTTGGCTTGAAAAAACCAGACAGGTCAATACAACCGGCGCGGCTTGATTTTTTGATGCAAGCAAAGCCATTATTATCTCCTACCTTAGGGACAGCAAACTGAAATGTTTAAAGGATTAAACAGTGCCTGCCTCTTGATACTTTTACTACCCACGCCGGGTATTGCAGCCAACCTAA
>CANGFL010000313.1 GCA_947453015.1 Oxalobacteraceae bacterium
CAGCAGCTCTACAAACGGGCCTTGAATTAATCGACGTTTGTTGTGACGCGCTTTGTGCCAAGGATCAGGAAAAAATACATGAATGCCCGCTAATGAATTCGGCGCGATCATATCGCGAACGACTTCAACGGCATCATGTTGAATCAATCGCAGATTAGTCAGCGATTTTTCGCCGATCAATTTCAGTAAACTGCCTATGCCGGGTGTGTGTACTTCAACCCCCAGAAAATTTTTATCAGAGAGATGACCTGCAATGAATGCGGTCGTTTCGCCCATGCCAGTGCCGATTTCAAGAATGGTTGGTGCAGGTCGTTGAAATACCGCATCAAACGCTAAGGCCGTTTTTTGAAACGGCAGGCAGTAAGTCGGTCCCAGAGATTCTATAGCGCGTGCCTGGGCTGTAGATAAACGCCCAGCGCGGGTTACGAAGCTACGTATGCGCCGCTCATTCGGGTCATACAGCATGTGTCTATCGGTTTCGGGAGCAGTGTTTTCAGGCATGAATAATAAAAATAGTACAAAAAATACGGCTAAATAGAGAGCGCAAAAATGAAATTAAACGTAGCGAGTTTAAGCGACTATTTTTCTTCCCAATCACTGCAAGCCATTTTCCATAGCGGTAGTGTGAATTCGTCAAACTGATCTATCAGCCAGACATCAGGAATCGTCATTTGATTGACAATGTCGCCAGTAGCCATAGATCCTGCATACCAGGTGTAAGATACTTGGCGCATCGCACGTGACGGACAATCAAATTCAGTGCGAATTTTTTGTGAAGTGAGCGGCTTACCGTTCATTTTTCGTAACGAAGGTGGCTTGTGTTCAAATATGCGCCACATTTCTACCAGCCCGAGATTACGCTCTATGCTATCCACATCAACATATTGCGTCACACCTGTTTTGGTTGATTGCGTAATCACCACCCAATTTTCAGCATGGGTCAGCGTCGTTAATAAGAGTAAGGCAATCGTTAAACTAATTTTTTTCACTGCATTCCCTTTATTTTTGTAAACCAGCCGAGGGTTGTATCAGAAGTACACAGCACCACAGTGTAAAACCCATCAGCAATAACACTAGCTGACCGATAGCTAAGTACAGCACTGAATCACTTAGCATGGGGGCAAGCAATCCAGCCACAACCGCTGACAGCATCGTCATAGTAAATGATTGACACGAAGCCACCGTTCCACGAATCGTTGGAAATAAATCGAGTATCAGCAGCGTTAAGCCGGGTGCGGCCATCGACATGCCGATTGTATACAGAAATAGCGGAGCGACTGTCCAGGGCACGGCGGCTGGAAAAAATGCATGGTAGCCGACGTTGAATAAACAAGCTGCCATCAAAAAAACAAAGCCAATTAAAATTTGTCGTTGCGTTGAAATACGACCTGCCAGACGATTAGCTGCTAACGCACCCAGAAAAATACCTACAACCGAGGGCACAAACAACCAGCTAAATTCCGTTGGGCCTAAACCGAGATGGCGTGTGATGATTACCGGTGCAGAAGCTACATACAAAAATAAACCTGAAAAATTACAGGCAATTGCCGCTGCTTTAAGTTGAAACATGCGCGAGCTAAAAATTTGCCGATAATTTTCCCACAGCGATTCGGGATGAAAGCGTTGTCGCTGATTGACGGGCAGTGTTTCAGGCAGAGTGCGCCAGCACCACCACAGCATGACTATCGCAAAGGCGAATAGCAGTAAAAAAAGTGTACGCCATACCGACACAGCTACTACCCAACCACCGACTATCGGCGCAATCGCGGGTGAGACAGAAAAAATCATCGTCACCAGCGATAACATCTTTGCAGCTTCTGAGCCGCTATATAAATCGCGAATAATCGCACGACCTATGACGACGCCAGCGCCAGCCGATACACCTTGCAGCATTCGGAAGATCCAAAAATATTCAATGCTATGAACTGCAGCACAACCGATAGAAGCAATCGCATACACCGCCAGCGATAACAGAATAATGCTGCGCCGACCAAAGGCATCGGAAAGAGCCCCGTGCCACAGGATCATCACTGCAAACGCCGCCATATACGCCGTGAGTGTTTGCTGCACTTGAAGCGCACTGGCCGACAGGCTGTGCTCTATTGATGGAAATGCGGGTAAGTACGCATCAACCGAAAACGGCCCCAGCATAGCTAAGGCCGCTAGCAGCAGAGCTAACTTACCTGAGGAAGGGGTAGTCGAAAGTTGGAGGCCGCCTGATTCATTTGACATCAGGCAGCATCCAGTGAGTTAGCCGCATTAAATGCCGCCTATGCAAAGATATTTGAGTTCCAGATATTCATCGATACCGTACTTGGAACCTTCACGTCCCAAGCCTGATTGTTTGACGCCACCAAAGGGTCCGACTTCATTTGAGATAAGACCAGTGTTGATACCGACCATGCCGTATTCCAGTTGTTCAGCCACGCGCCACATGCGGCTGGCATCACGTGAATAAAAGTAACTCGCCAAACCATAATCGGTATCGTTAGCAGCGGCGATCACTTCTTTTTCATCATGGAAGCGAACAATCGCCGCCACCGGGCCGAAGGTTTCTTCCTGCATGATTTTCATGTTGGGCGTTACATTCGACAGCACCGTGGGTTGATAAAACAATCCACCTAACGCATGCGCAGCCCCACCTGACTCTAATTTAGCGCCTTTACTCAGCGCATCGGTTACATGCTCGGTCACTTTAGCCACTGCTTGCTCGTCAATCATAGGGCCTTGTTGAACACCTTCGGTAAATCCATTACCGACGGATATTTTTGCTGCGCCCGCGGCGAGTTTTTTTACGAATTCATCGTATACCTTGTCGTGCACATAAAAGCGATTAGTACATACACAGGTTTGTCCTGCATTGCGATATTTGGAAATCAGTGCGCCTTCAATCGCTGCATCAATATCAGCATCGTCAAAAACGATAAAAGGTGCATGGCCGCCTAATTCCAGCGCTAATTTTTTGATGGTCGGTGCACTTTGCGCCATTAGTATGCGACCTACCGGCGTTGAGCCTGTAAATGAAATGTGTCGTACGACCGTGCTGGAACACAGCACCTTACCAATCGCAATTGAATTATCACTATCGGCTGTGAAGACATTAATCACGCCCGCGGGCAAACCAGCGCGGTGAGCTAATTCAGCAAGCGCGAGTGCTGAAAGAGG
>CANGFL010000314.1 GCA_947453015.1 Oxalobacteraceae bacterium
CTCCGTCTGGCATAGTAAAATTTTTTAACTGCTCAATGAGTGGGTCGGGTTCTGTCTCCATCAGTAGTAGGTCTTTATGTTCAGCTCGCAAAAATCCTTGCGATGTTTGATGACGAAGAAATTCAATCAGTGGGTCATAAAACCCTGCAACGTTGAGTAGTCCGATAGGCTTTTCATGAAAGCCTAGTTGAGCCCAGGTCAGTGTCTCAAATAATTCCTCGAGTGTGCCTATGCCACCCGGCATAGCGATAAAGCCGTCGGCATGTTCTGCCATTAGCGCTTTGCGTTCATGCATGTCCTTGACGACTAGTAGCCTTGTTAAACGGTCATGGCCTACTTCAGAATCCATCAACGCTTTAGGAATCACCCCCGTCACTTCACCACCTGCATCAAGAACAGCGTCGGCCACGATACCCATCAGCCCGACATGCCCGCCGCCATACACCAGCGATAAATTCTGTTTAACGAGTGCGCGGCCAAGCGCCTTGGCTGCATCGGCGTAAACAGAACTGCTGCCTTTAGAGGAGCCGCAATAGACGCAAACAGAGAGAAATTTTTTTGTCATAGTATTTTTTTAAATAAAATTATATTTTTCAGGCTATTCTTAATAGAATACATTTTGCGTTATCAAAAAATAAATTATCTCTATTTGGGTGCGGGTGCCGTATAATCTGCCCACTTTAATACCGCATAGCCTTCATCGCAACCGATGAGTACAGAACCCAAACTCTCCTTTAAGCAGCAACAATTGATCGTTCGTGAGAACGCTATCGTTGATGCCACCAACAATTTGTTGGCGAAAAAAGGTTTTGAAATGATGACGATGGATGAGGTCGCTGCCGAAGTAGGCATCGCCAAAGCCAGTCTCTACAAACACTTTCCTTCGAAAGAAGCGTTAGCTGCAGCCGCTATGATTCGGCTGCTTGAAAACACTCTCGCTTTTGTACGCGGCCTGTCATCAGAACAAGCTGCGTTAGATCAGTTAAAGAGTGTGCTGCAGTGGGCATTAGAAATTCGTATGAAAGGCGGCTTGCCGACGCTGCCTACAGAAAACACCAGTCTGCGCGAAACTTTGTTGAATAACACGCGCTACATCAGTCGTTTGATGGACTTGAATGAATTGATGGGGCAAATGATTGAGCGTGCAAAATCTGATGGCGCCATTCGCAAAGATTTACCCACTGAAGTCGTACTGTTTACCATCTATGCACGTTCGTGCGATCCTACGTTGGATTACTTGCGCATGGGTGATCAATACAGTGAAGATCAAGTTATTGAATTCTTGATGTCGACCTGCTTTAACGGCTTGCAGTAATTCTTACGCTATTTATTATTTCAACGCCTGGTTTATCCAGGCGTTTTTATTTTTGTGGATTACACGCAGATATAGCCGTAGTTCGCATTTTTATTTTTCTTCGTTAGCGATGGGTTCATCGATTTTTGTTTTGTTTATGCTTTGGATCGTGACTAAGCGGGTGCCAGCCCAACGATCATGTAGAAACTGATGATCTGAATGAAAGCGTGAAGCAGCAGCCCACAGAACAACATTGATGGCGGGTAGAACCAACAGCATCCATCCTTGTGCACCTAAAAAGCGTGCCGCCGCCATACCCGGTAAAAACCATAACCAACACAGAGCGTAGCGTGCCAGCGCCCGTTTCCATGTGATGGGTAAGTCGTGGCGATCGACTAAACGAATGTTCCAGGTTTTCATAGGCAGTGTTTGGCCACCATGCGTCCAGATCCAGCAAAAATAAACCCCCAAGACGACAAACAACCAATCCTGCAGTGCGCCGCGCAGATACAGCGCATGTCGTTGTTGAAGCAGGGTTGAAAATGCCCACGTTGCTATGAACAGCACGCCAAACAACAGCATGGCCTCATAGATCATGCAAAGTAATCGCTTTTTCAGGCTGGCGGTGGGTAGCGGGGTTGTATCGGTTGGCAAGGGAGTCATTAGGCGGGGATGAGCGTCAGAAGGGTATTAACGTACTAGAGGGCACATTTTACTCATTCGAATCAGGTGCGGATTTTTAGGTAACGATCGCTGCTATTTTGGCAATCATTAAGACCCTCTTCTATTCATGAAAAGTCTTGATTTCAAAGGCTTTTTCTAAGATTCTCCTTGACCTTCGTGCTGCAACGCATTAACGTATCGTTCCCCTCGCTATCGCGGGGGTATTTTTTGCGCGAGTCGCCGGATTGCTCAACATGCTTTTTCTGTACTCGCGCTCTTTCGATGTGAAAGCAGTTTGCTCTAACCCGCGCCAAAAGCGTGAGGCATGTAATGCAGTTCTACGAATTCAGGCTGAACGAGTCGCGTTAAGCGCCGATTTGAAATGCGTCTTTGTACGCACAACGGATCGACGTGATCGCACAAAAAAGGAATGCCCGTAACGTAACCCTGCTGATCGTGCTGCCAGGAGAGAGCATCCGTTCAATTTCCAATGGACCTTGAAAGGACGTAGCAATGAGTTCTGAAATCACCGGCGCAGACATTGTCGTGCGCTGTCTAGCCGAAGAGGGTGTTGAACATGTGTTCGGCTATCCCGGCGGCGCAGTTTTGTACATTTACGACGCTATCTTCAAGCAGGATAAATTCCAGCATATATTGGTTCGCCATGAACAAGCGGCCGTACATGCAGCGGATGCGTATTCTCGCAGTTCAAACAAAGTAGGTGTTGCACTCGTGACCTCCGGTCCAGGTGTGACCAACGCAGTGACCGGTTTGGTAACTGCCTACATGGATTCCATTCCTATGGTGATCATTTCTGGACAGGTACCGACCCATGCGATTGGTCAGGATGCCTTTCAGGAATGCGACACCGTGGGGATTACACGACCCTGCGTCAAACATAATTTTCTCGTCAAGGATGTAAAAGACTTGGCGATGGTGATGAAAAAAGCCTTCTTTATCGCGACCACCGGCCGTCCTGGTCCAGTACTCGTCGATATACCGAAGGACATCACGATGGACAAAGCCGTCTTCGAGTATCCCAAAGAACTTGAGATGCGCTCATACAAGCCCGTAGACAAAGGTCACTCAGGTCAAATTCGTAAAGCCGTTCAACTGCTGCTCAGCGCTGAACGTCCTATGATTTATACCGGTGGCGGTGTGATTCTTGCCGACGCTGCACCTGAACTAAATACCTTGGTCGATAAA
>CANGFL010000315.1 GCA_947453015.1 Oxalobacteraceae bacterium
CGCAGTAGCTGACCCAAGCGAGTTTAATTTTCTTAACCTGACACGTGATCTACTTGCGCTCTTAGCAGCGCTTGGAAAAAGGCATGTCGATGCGGTGATTGGTCATGATTTCGGTGCGCCACTAGCAGCCATCGCTGCGCTGACTCGACCGGATACATTTAAATCGGTCGTGATGATGAGTGCGCCGTTCGCTGGTGCTCCGGCATGGCAGCATAGAGTTGACGACACAGCACCCGCTGATGGCTTTGATTTATTGCTGCATGCAGTAAATGAGCTAGAACAGCTCAATCCACCAAGGCAGCACTATCACTGGTACTACTCTACGCCGCAGGCTAACCACGACATGCATCATCCGCCGCAAGGCCTACATGCTTTCTTGCGCGCTTACTATCACATGAAGAGTGCCGACTGGCCTTTGAATCGCCCTCATCCATTAGATGAATTAAGCGCACAAGCGCTAGCGCAGCTGCCGCATTATTACGTGATGGAGCATGGTAAAAATATGCCCGAGAGCGTCGCCTCTGCAATGCCGGATGCAGATGCCATCGCTCAGTGTGATTGGTTACCCGATGATGAGCTTGCTGTTTATTGTGCTGAATACGCACGTACAGGTTTTCAAGGAGGGCTGCAGTGGTATCGCTGTCTCACCAGTCGCAAGCAAATCGATTCATTACGTTTACTAGGTGGATTAACCATTGATGTACCGTCGTGTTTCATCGCAGGCGCAAGTGATTGGGGTGTACATCAAATCCCGGGAGCATTCGATAAGATGCAACAGCAGGCTTGCACGCGCATGCTGAGTTGCCATCTGATTCCCGGTGCAGGCCATTGGGTACAACAAGAGCAACCCGACGCCGTGTTACATCACTTGTTTGATTTTTTTAAGCAAGCGGGGATTCCGTTCAGCAATTAACGATGGCTAGGCATACGTCACTTAACTAGCGCTTGCCAATTCGGTCGATATTCACGATCGCTACTTTTTTTGCAGCGCAAATTCGTAATCCAAACTCCAATAGGGCTTTTTCATATCGCGACCATCGGCTGCCTTACCGATTTCATGCGCTTGAAATTTACCTACTAGTGAAGGTCTGACACCGAACACCACGTCCGAATCCAAATAGCGATCGCCTTCGCGGAAAATATGCGTGACGAGTGGCTGATATCCATCAGACTTCACCATAAAATGAATGTGCGCTGGCCGCCATGGATGACGTCCCGTGTTGAGTAACATCTGCCCGACAGGGCCGTCAGTCGGTACGGGATACGCTTCTGGTAAAACCGTCCAAAACGAGAATTTTCCGTGCGAGTCCGTGTGTATCAAACCACGAGCACGACGCTGACTTTTCAGCTCACCTCGTTGCACGTCATATAAGCCTTCTGAATCAGCCTGCCACACGTCAACTAAGGCATTAGCCAACGGCTTACCATCGGTTGTTACGACACGGCCGGTAACGTGCAAAGGTTCGCCAGGTGCACCATTAGTAATATCAGCACCATTTTGTATGGCCGGAGCATCATGCGTATGAAAAGGCCCCAAGACAGTCGCTTCGGTTGCACCCTGCTGAGTTCCGTCATGCATAGCAACCAACAGCATGGATAAGCCTAGCGTGTCAGATAACAGAATAAATTCTTGTCTGACATCGTCACATTGATGGCCCGTTGCGGTCAAAAATTGTATGCCTGCCATCCACTCATCTTCAGTCAACTGCGTTTCTTGGGCAAACGCATGCAAATGCTTGACCAGCGATTGCATAATCAACTTCAAACGTGGATTCGTGGCGCCATCAAAACTATCAATCGCAGCCTGTGTAATTGCTTCATGCGAAAATTTCATTTAATTCCTTGGCTTTAAAAATCGATGCGTAGGGAAAAGTGATAACCCATAACGACGATGTATGGCACCCCATAAACCATCACGGAAAAACAAGGTGACGAGAATAGCAATCAGACCTAATCCTATTAGATACCACGTCCCATAATCACTAAAAAATTTATTAAGAAACCAAAACAGCAGCGCACCTATGATAGGTCCCTCTATTCGTCCCAATCCACCAATCACCACCATGAAAATTGCAAAGGCAGTCCAGTTGACTGAGAAGGCTGCATCAGGCGAGATGCGCAAGTTACTAACGAAATACAAAGCCCCTGCTAAGCCAGTACCGCCTGCAGCAATTAGATAAACAGCCAATTTCAATCGCTGCACATCGATACCCTGTGAAGCTGCAGCATTTTCATTATCACGAATAGCGAGCAAAGCCAGTCCACGCTTGGAGCGTAAAAACAAATAAATGCCTGCGATAGAAATAACAATGCACGCTAGCGCTATCCAATAGGTAGTACTTTCTCGTGTCGCTTTTTCAATATCGCGTAGCGCAGTCAGCGAGGTGCCTGAACCACCGCCGACCCAATGTAAATTGGCGAACGACAAACGAAAAACTTCAGCAATGACCCATGAACCAATTGCGAAATAACCCCCTTGCAACCTAAATGCCAGTAACGAAACCGGCCATGCAATAAGGGTAGTGAACATCGCCGCTAGAGGGATGGCAAGAAACGGATTCACGCCAGCTTCGTTGCCTAATATAAGCATGGTATAGCCACCAAAGCCAAAAAAAGCTTGCTGACCTATGCTGACCATTCCGCCATAACCTGCAAGAAGGTTCCACATCATGGCAAACAAAAAATAGCAGGCTATTTCGACGACTTCGCGCATCCAGCTCGACTCACCCCACATAGGCAGCGAGATGGCGGGTATCAGCAGCAGCACTGTCAACCAAGGCAGTGCTTTGGAAAAGCGATTGCTGCGTATCACATCATAAGCGTGCATAAATTAGCGATCTTTATAAATAAAGAAACTAGCCTCGGGTCTTTGGGAAGAGTCCTTGCGGTCGTATAACTAGTACGACTAAAAACATTAAATGACCAAACCAGATACCCCAACCTGGATCCAGGCGAAAGCCTATCTGCTGAGTTAATCCTAGTAACAGCGCACCGACCAAGGTACCCCAGAACGAACCCATGCCTCCTATGATGACTGCTTCAAATGCGAACAGTAACAACAACGGTCCATCCGCAGGTGCAATCGTCGTACGCATCGCTTGCAATCCTCCAGCAAGTGCAATCAACATGAAAGCAATACCCGTAG
>CANGFL010000316.1 GCA_947453015.1 Oxalobacteraceae bacterium
AGTTTGGAACGATCAAAGCTAGCTCGCGCCCTATCCTTGTACTGACTAGTAATGGAACACGCGACTTGTCTGATGCGCTTCGACGTCGCTGTTTGTATCACTACTTAGATTATCCTAGTCTGCCGCGCGAAATTGACATCGTAAAAAAATTAGTACCCAATGCGCATATAGATTTAGTACAACAGGCGGTAACTTTTGTGCAGAAGCTGCGCAAACACGATTTAGAAAAAAATCCCGGTATTGCGGAAACCTTAGATTGGGTCAGAGCACTCTACGCCATGGGGCAAGATCGTGTGCCCGATGATCCTGAAATTATTCGTGCGTGTTTATCGGCCTTGTTAAAAACTCGTTCAGATCGCTGGCAAATGGAACCAGAGATTTTGTCTGGTTTAAGAACAGATAACCGGGTAGGTATCGATGTCGGCGTCGCCGGAGCACTCAAGTAAGGCGCACGGGGCCGGTGATTCGGCTACGTTGCCCAATCTACAGATACTGCGCTTTGCAAGCTATTTACGTGAGCATGGATTTCTCATCGGTCTGGGTGAGCTTGACGCTATGCTGCGAATTACGTTGCTTCTCAATCCTACTCAGTATTCACAATTAAAATCATGTTGGCGTGGGTTGGTTTGCTCGACCCCTGATCAATGGCAAAAATATCCTGACCTTTTTGAGGCTTTCTGGTTTCCACACCGCGTGCGTGGCAGTACAAAAACTTCGGGTGTGCAGAGAAAAAATACATCGCTACAGAGCTTAGTAGCGCACATGCATACAGATATGGATGCGGCGGCTGGTCAGTCTAAGCCTTCGGTAGGATTAGCTGCTGATGGTCAGTCTGGTGAGGGTAACGACGGCTTTACTGGTATCGATGGACCGCAGGCTATGGGTGGGGCAAGTAAAACGGATCCATTGAATCGCGACGTGAAGCAATGGATGCCTGAGGATAGCGCACAGCTTGAATCACTGATTCATCCGCTAGAGCAGCGCTTGCGCAAAAAGCTTATGCGTAAATGGATACAAACGCATAAAACACAACGCATTGATATCCCCGCGACGATACGTCTGAGTCTGGCGACAGACGGCGAGCTTGTAAGGCTAAAACATAAACAGCGCGATCAGCGTAAGCCACGAATTTATGTGCTGATCGATGTGAGTAAATCGATGGAGTCACATGCGGCTTTCTTTTTGCGAATAGGTCGCGTTTTTCATCAGTTACTGAACGCGCGTGTGTTTGTGTTTCATACGCGATTGACCGAAGTTTCAGCACTTCTTACAAGCCGTAATAGTCGTATTCAAGAAAAAATTAATGCAGTGACCGTTGGATTTGGCGGTGGCACTAAGATCGCAACTAATTTAGAGGCGTTCTTAAAAATTCACGTTGGTCGCGCTTTGGGTTCTAAGGATTTGGTGTATGTTCTTTCTGATGGCTATGATACCGATCCGCCAGAGCAGACTGAGCGTGCGATTAGGGCAATTCGGCAACGTGGTGCGAAATTATTTTGGCTGCATCCAAATAAAGAACGGCCTGCTTCTGAAGCGATGGTGAAAAGTGCCCATTTAATTACGCAATTTATGGCGATTAGCAACTTACAGAGCCTTGAAAATTTGGTGAATTTATATTGAGCGGGAGTAGTTTATGGGGTGTTTGTTAAAGCAGGGCGGAGGTTTGTATGCTCGGTTACGCGTAGGTGCCGTTTTGCTGGCGGCGGGCGAAGGCTCGCGCTTGGGTAAAGTACCAAAATGTCTCTTGAGTCTTCAGGGAGTACCACTGATAAAGCGACACATGATTGCTCTTAGTGGTGCGGGTGTGGATGAAGTTGTGGTCGTGACCGGCTATTACCATGCTGAGGTGGGGCCGGCAGTAGAAAGCTTTCCTGTAACGGTAGTACGCAATCCTGCGCCTGAAGAGGGTCAGCAATCGTCGGTCAGGCAGGGCCTTGAAGCGTTAACGAATACGCTTGACCTCGTATTGATTATGTTGGCGGATCAACCTTTACTGACTGCCGATGATTTGACTGAATTAATTTCGGCATTTAAAAAACGCCCACCCGAGACATCGATTGTTTATCCCGAAGTACAAGGGCAACGCGGTAATCCGGTGATTTTTTCAGGTGAACTAATTTCGCAATTACTAGCAGCGGATAAAAAAATCGCTTGCCGTAAATTTATCGACGATAACCCAGCACTTGTGCACAAGCTAATCACTGATAACGACCACTTTGTTTTGGACATTGATACGCCGGAGGATGTGGCAGCGTTTGAAAAGCGTACCGGTTGGTTGCTGGCTTTGCCCGTCACGCATTCAGGCTAATAAACTTCGCTTGACACACATTACAAGCTTGCACACTACATCTCTTAGCTCTTTTTATGATCGATAAGATGTATTTTGAGCTTCTTTTATTCCTCCACGAAAGTTATCTTATTTGCACTTTATTGCAAAATTAAGATTGAACCATCTCTCTCGATTGGCAGAAATACTCATTTTTATATAAAAATTGTCTGGTCGACTACTAGTCATTTTTATATTCACCTATCGATTTTCCTTTAGACATTATAAAATTCCGCGGCGTTATAGGTCTCTAATTGCAAGAGCCATATTGCGAATACTTTGCTTAATATAGATTTCGCTAGTCCAAAGCAAAACGAAGTTTATAGTTTGCAAATAAATTTATAACAAAGCAAAAAGGAGGGAAATTGAATACCCTAACTAAATCAGAGCACAGCTTAGCCAGTGCTATGTTTACCGATCCACATTCACAGGCCTTTAAAATTTGGGTCCGAATAATCAATTTATGGATCTTCGTTTCCTGCCTTTCATTGGCTGGCGAGACTGTCGAGCCTTATGCGAGCGCACACGCTCATTTATTCAAAGTTATTGAATATGTTGCTGTGTTTTTCTTCACTATCGATTACTTAGGTAATCTGTATTTTGCTGAAGATCGTAAAAAATATTTCTTTAGCTTTTGGGGTATGGTCGATCTGATCTCGATTTTGCCAACGTTTTTGCAAGCGCTCGATTTAGCTGCATTGCAAGGTACCAAAGTACTTCGTGTGTTGCGAGTCGTACGGGTACTGCGAGTACTGAAAATGGCCAAGATGGCTTTGCAAGCAATTCAGCGTAGTGTTGAAGCTTCAA
>CANGFL010000317.1 GCA_947453015.1 Oxalobacteraceae bacterium
CGCTCATGGAAGGCTAGTTGGAACGAACGCATTTCAGCGTTCATCATGCAGACTCTGAGCTAGACACAGGTCACGCCAGCTTTTCGCTTTGTCTTCGGGTTTGCGTAGCAAGTAAGCAGGGTGATAGGTCACCACCACCGGAATGCCTAGATACGAATGCGGCTCACCGCGCAGCGATGCAAGGCTGGTTTCTTCATTCAAGCTCAAAAGTGAGGTCGCGGCAGTTTTTCCCAGCGCAACTATCACTGTTGGTTTGATCAAATCAATTTGACGCTCTAAAAAAGGCCGACATGCAGCCACTTCATTCTGTACCGGTGGACGATCACGACCATCAGCGTCAACAGGACGACATTTAACGATGTTCGCAATGTACGTATCGACGCCGCGTGCCAGTTGCATGGCCTTGAGCATGTTGTCGAGTAGCTTGCCCGCAGGTCCAACAAACGGCTCACCTTCTAAATCTTCGCTTCGCCCCGGCCCTTCTCCCACAAACAACCAGCTCGCATTGCGATCGCCGATGCCCGGTACGGCATGCGTACGACCTCGGCACAAACCACAACGCACACAGTCGCGTATCGTCGCTTCTAATTCATCCCAATCAAGCGCTGAAAAATCGGCCGCAACGAGTGCTGCAACCTCGGTCGTATCCACCGCCACAGGTTCATCCGCACGCGCGCGCAACTGCCACACAGGCCCTAAGCCCATGCGTTCTAATCGTACTAATTTTTCAGAATTCATGGTCATGATTCATAGTCTTGATTCATGGTCTTGATTCATGGTCTTGATTCATGGTCTTGATTCACGATCATCAAACGCATGACGATAGCGTCTTCGCGTGTCGCCCCAGTCGATGGGTAGTAATTTTTACGAATGCCAATTTGTTGAAAACCGACATGCTGATAAAAAGTCAGTGCACGGGGATTCGACGGACGCACTTCCAACAGTATCGACTGCATGTTCGCTGCGCGCGTCAATGCGATGACTTTATTTAGCAAAAGTCGACCCAGCTTTTTACCTTGCAATGTCGGGCGCACCGTAATGTTTAGCAAATGCATTTCATCGACCACCGGCATCGCTAAAAAATAACCTGCTATCAGACCATCAGGCTCACGCACTACCCATGCATCGTAGCGGCTGTTCAATGAATCTAAAAAATTACCTCGGGTCCAGGGAAAAGGATACGCCTGATTTTCTATCGCCAAGACCTCTTCTACATCCTGTGCGCGCATAGTCGCCATCAGTAAGGAAGCGGGTGAAAAAATCTCGCTCACAGGAACCTGGCTCATGCACGAACTCCAGCCTGGCGTTCAAGCGTGGTCAATGCGACCTTATTCCGAAGATATAAAGGTTGTGCGTCGCGCGCGTGAACGGTTAGCCCTTTTAAAAACAGCTCGGCACCCAAGCGCGCAATCTCTGCTGCATGCGGCATGATCTCTGGCAGCGCAGGTAAGTTATTTAAATGAGTCAGCTCATCGCCATGATGTATCAAGCCATTGCCACATAACGCGGGTGAGCCTTCTGGTGTGACGTGTGACGCGTGCGATAGACGTGGCGCAACGACTTCCTGCCAACCACCGTCAAAACGATACTGCGCCCAATACACTTCGCCCATACGCGCATCCAGCAAGGCTAGTACCTCATCACCGGCGCCAGCAAGTCGCGCACGCTCCGCCATGGCTAGCAAGGTCAGCACAGGAGCGACGGGCAGATTGGCACCAAACGCAAGACCTTGCGCTAAACCACACGCGGTACGCACACCCGTAAAAGAACCCGGGCCAGCGCCAAACGCTAGCGCATCGCACTGACTCAAGTCGAGTTGCGTCTCTTCTAGCAAAGCTTGCAGTAAGCGCGGCACCGTCTGCGAATGGGTCTGTGAACCCTGAGATTCACGATAGATCAGCTGATTAGCGCGCAGTAGCGCTACAGAGGCGAGATCAGTGGAGGTTTCAATCGCAATCAGGGTGGGGTAAACAGTCGACATGCCGCCATTTTACCGTGCGCGCTCCGCACATTCAGGCGCATCGTCATGCCATCGCGATAAGCTAACAGCCGCAACCCGTTAAAACACTGCTTGCCTACGGTAAAATAAGTCCATGAGCAGTCTGTTTCTCACACCCGACACGTTTCCACAACTCTCCGCCGCTCTCGCTTCAGGTCAGTGGGTAGTGGCTTGCTTGTGCGCCGGTTGGTGCGATGTATGCAAACAATATCGCGCCGGGTTTGATGCACTGGCACTGCAGTATCCCGAACAGCAGTTTGTTTGGATAGATATTGAAGATCAATCCGATCTGGTCGGCGATCTGGATGTAGAGAACTTTCCCACCATCCTCATACAACGTAAAGACATCGTCGCTTTTTACGGCACGATGATGCCTGAACCCAGACAGGTCGGACGATTACTGGAAGCTCAGCTCGAACGCAGCGACGATGATCTACGACGTGAAGCCAGCAGTACTTCTGAGCGATCGCTCTGGCAGCAAGAATGTAATTTACTCACCAAACTGGCCGAGCTATAAGCTTTAATTCATCAGCTCAGCTTCAAAGGCAAGCTGCGCAGTCGTTTACCCGTCAAATTAAATAGCGCGTTAGCCACCGCTGGCGCAACCGGTGGAGTACCTGGCTCACCAACACCTTCAGGTGCTGCGGTACTCGGCATGATGATCACTTCCACTTCAGGCATTTCATCGAAACGCAGCATAGGCATATCGTTGAAATTTTTCTGCACGATTTGTCCTTCACTCACTTGAACTTCACCGTATAACGCGGCGGACAAACCATACGCAATCGCTGATTCCATTTGTTGTTCAACAATTTCAGGATTGATCACCGTACCGCAATCAATCGCGCAAGTGATTTTGTGTACGCGAGGTTTGCCTTGCTCTATCGAGACCTCCGCTACCTGCGCGACAATACTGCCAAAGCAAGCATGCAAGGCCAGCCCATGAGCGCGAGACTGCGCTGGTTTGCCAGCCCGCTCTACTGCCGCATTTAACACGGCGAGGTGACGTGGATGCGAAGCGAGCATACGACGACGAAACTCAGCCGGATCAACTTTGGCGGTATGCGCCAACTCATCGACAAAACTTTCTTTGAAAAACGCATGATGAGAATGCCCCACCGAACGCCATGGACC
>CANGFL010000318.1 GCA_947453015.1 Oxalobacteraceae bacterium
AGTTGCTCGATGAGCTGCGTTAATTCAGCCTCAGAATCAGACTGATTCAAACGCTGCAACCTGATTTTTTCAAGTGTCGCGATGATTTTTTGCTGACGCTGCTGGCGTCGTTCCCAGCTTATGCGCGGATCCCAAGATGAATGAACGATTGCTTGCTGAATAAACTTTTTCTGATCATGGTTTAAGCGGCCATAAAACAGTTCTGTTCTGCGCAACCAATCCTCATAACGAAGATCGTGAATTTTATCGAGATCAGCATCAAGCCATTTAGCTTTCCAGTCCTTATCTTCTTGAGTAAATTTTTTTCGCAGATAGTTAATTTCTTCGGGGCCTAACTGCTGGGCCAGCCTCGCCCAGACCGGCACGCTCTGACGTGACAGCAGGTCGAATTTTTCTCGGAATACTTGAATGTTGTCGCAGACCTCCGCCGAGCTAGTTTCTCCGCTCATGCGAGCACTGAATTCGCTGGCTAGCCGTGCATATTCTGGAAGTTGAGTTTGTCTATGCCAGGCGTGCAAGGCTTTCAGATCCGCTTTAAACTGGCGCGACTTATCAGAACTCAGATCGAGGTAGTGATCAACCCACCAATACCCGAGATGATCTGCTTGATCGTAACCAAGTCGTACTGCGCTGCAGCCTGTAAACAGGACCGCAATCACTATACTTTGTAGTATGCGCTGTATAGCTTTCACAAAAAAGATCCACTTATGGCCATCAACGTTATCGGAACACCCTTAAAACCCTGCTCTACCGATCCTATGACGGGATATTTCAGGGATGGTTGCTGCAACACGGATGAATCAGATCGTGGCTCGCATGTGGTCTGTGCAGAAATGACTGAAGAATTTCTGCTGTTTTCCAAACAGCGCGGTAATGATCTTTCTACGCCACGACCGGAATTACGTTTTCCAGGCCTGGTCCCGGGCGATCGCTGGTGCTTGTGCGCTTTGCGCTGGAAAGAAGCGTTCGATGCAGGGGTTGCGCCGACAGTGATCTTGGAATGCACCCACGTCAACGCATTAAAGTATATCGATCTGAAATACCTAATGATCAGTCAAGCAGCCGACTAATACCTTACTCGCTAGTGGGTTCTGGATTCTTTTTCCGCTGAACCACGTAGCGTTCGTAAAATTCACCGAAGATCTCATTCAGCACTTTGCGATTCGGAACCAGGACGCGCTCGTTGTTGATGAGAGAAATATTGATCATATCCAAAGAGGCAAGTGACTCGAGCGAAGGCCCAATATCAACCACCGTGGTATCCGTCGCCCTGGAGAGATCTAGGATGCTTAGGCCAGCCGGTCCCGCCGACATCAGCGCCTTGAGTATACGGACCCGCTTCTCGGTCGCAAATCCCCCTAGTATGTGAGCGGCTTCTTTAGGCTCCATCTATCCTCCGAATTATGCTGTTCGATAAAAAGGAAGGAAGGCTAGCACAATCGGCCATTCCTCTCCCAGAAAACCCTTTTGCTGCCAAACTATCAGCCTACCCTTGCTAGGGTTAGTGCAGACCAGATAAACTGAATCTCTGTTTTCCTTAGCCATCTCGGCCACCACGATTCTCGCCATTGATCATGTCAACTGCAGCGCGAAAATTCTCTTTGCAAAAAATCCGTCGGATAGGATGGTACGTCCTTGGCATCGGGTGTTTCATGCTAGTGCCAATTTCAGAGGGCTCTGCAGCGACTAAACCAGCCGCCAAAGCCGCTCATGCGGCCTCAGTACGTTATCGCCATCATTCATTCGGAATCGGCGTTTTTGGAATCATGGGATTTCCTCATCCCCCCGCACGTCCCACCATTTATCAGGCACCGCCGGCGATGGTTTACATAGAAAAAGACGCGCCTCAAGATAACCCGCCTGAGTATGTTTGGTATTACTGCCGTTCACTGCAAACCTACTACCCTTACATCGTCGATTGTCCTGAGGACTGGGAAGAAATAAAACCCACCACCAACGCAGAAAATAGCCCTGTAAACGCTAAGTAAACTACAAAGCTCCGTTTGGTATTAAAGCCTCTTCAATAGGCTGACCTAACATTCTGTTACAAATTCCCTCTTAATTCGTCAGCCATAAGTCAACTTTTATCGCTAAGCTAAGGTCATAGAAATATCGCCATACGGGACAACCATGAAAAAAATTACCTGCTTGCTATCGTTAGTTTTGGTGGGACTTTTCTTACCGGGATTAGCCTCAGCACACCACGGCCGTGTCGGCGTGGGTGTGTATTTTGGCCCCGGGTTTTATTACCCGCATTCATACTATTACCCACCGCCGGTTTACTACCCATCGCAACCCATCATCGTGCAGCAACAAGCCCCGGTCTACATTGAGCAAACTCCACAACAGGCCGCACCACCCGCGCCTCAGGTAACGAGTGATTGGTACTATTGCGCATCCTATAAAACGTATTACCCTTACACCAAAGATTGCCCAGAGCCGTGGCAACGCGTCTCACCCGTACCTCCTTCAACACAGAACCGCTAACCATGAAAAAAATCATCATTTTTTTATCCCTGCTTTTGATCATGGCTGGCTGCACCACTGCACCTGTAGGGCCCAGTGTTTTGGTGTTACAAGGCTCGGGTAAAACATTTGACGAATTTTCACGTGACGATGTCGCTTGCCGTGATTACGCGATGCGCCAGTTAGGTGGTAAATCACCAGGCAAAACCTCGCAAGACTCAACGATCAATAGCGCCGTGATTGGAACCGCTGTTGGTGCAGCCGCTGGCGCTGCATTAGGAGGAAGTAATGGAGCGGCCGTCGGAGCAGGCACAGGCTTACTATTTGGTAGTGTCGCAGGAGCAGATTCAGGTCGATATGAGCGCGGCACCAGTCAAACTATGTACGACCATGCCTACATACAGTGCATGTATGGCGCAGGACATAGAGTACCGGTCCCTGCGGGTATGTTCTCTACCGAACAACGATCCGCGCCCAAAGCCCCACCGCCCGGCGCACCCGTACCACCCCCACCGGCAGCACCTGCTCCACCACCACCCGCGCCACGTTAGTTTTGTTTAGCTACGCGATTGGCTAGCTAGAATGGCGACTCGTTTTAACTGCGTAATCAACAATACCCCTCGCACGTAAAGCGAGAGCTGAGTGAATTTAACGTCTGA
>CANGFL010000319.1 GCA_947453015.1 Oxalobacteraceae bacterium
GCGATGGCATTCACAAACGCTATCGTTTGGTGATAATCAGTAAATCGAAACCGACGAACGAGTTGGTCTTGCTCTAGCGCCCACTCGGTTAAAACAGTCAGCGCTTGCGTAATGCGTTCAGGCGTGGCCGACTGCTCCAGATGGCGGCAGGATTGCTGTAGCAGTTCGGCTCGATTCATGCGTTCATCAGCTAGCTAGCAATCGCTGAATACGCGCGCTGGCAGGAGGGTGTGAATCGTAAAAGGCTGAATGTAGCGGGTCAGGTGTCAGCGTAGAAGCATTGTCTTCGTAGAGTTTTACTAGCGCAGACACCAGATCTTGAGAATTACTATGCTTGGCAGCGAAAGCATCAGCTTCGAATTCATTTTTGCGCGATGTCAGCGACAGTAAAGGCGAAAAAAGAAAGGTGAACACCGGTAGCGCGAACATAAACAAAATCAGTGCCATCGCATCATTACTCGCGTCCATCATGGGCAGTACACCCAATCCCAGATAAAACCACGTTTGATTTTTCAAATATCCCAGTAGCGCTAAAAAGCCTAGAGAGATGATGAACATGATGGCTATGCGCTTAATTACGTGGTTCAGCTTGAAGTGGCCCAGCTCGTGCGCGAGTACGGCTTCTATTTCATTCGGTGCCAGCCGCGACAATAAAGTATCGAAAAAAACGATACGTTTAGCAGAGCCAAAGCCTGAAAAATAGGCGTTGCCATGAGCGCTGCGGCGCGAACCATCCATGACGAATAAGCCCTTGCTGGCAAAACCTACGCGCTGCATCAATCCTTCGATGCGGCTCTTTAAACTCTCGTCGGCCAGCGGAGTGAATTTATTAAATAGAGGTGCGATCAGATTTTGATACAGGCCCAGCATAAGTATTTGAAATCCACACCAAATTAACCAGGCATATAACCACCACAATGATCCTGCTTGCTCCATCACTGAGAGTGTGACCCAAAGCAGCGGTAGACCAATTAGAGCGCCGATCAGTGTGTGTTTGATCATGTCAGAAAAAAACAGACCGGGAGTCATTTTATTAAAGCCGAATTTTTCTTCCAGGCGAAATTGTTTGTAGTAGTCGAGTGGCAGATCAATGATTTCTGAAATGATGGCAACAGCAGCAATCAGGCCAATTTGATACACCATGCCCGGGCCAGTGAAACCGATCAGAGTGATTGACAGCCATTGCAAGCCACCGAGTAGCGTGAAGCCAATTAGTACAGCAGCATTCACCACCAATAGCACCAGCTTGAGCTGAGTCTTGGCAATAGTGTAATCGGCTGCCTTTTGATGAGCAGCTAAAGGAATTTTTTGTGCAAATTGATCAGGTACCGCTGCACGATGTTGCGCTACATAGCGGATATGGCGTGTTGACAACCACATTTTGACTATTAGCGTTGCCAGAACAAAGGCGGCAAACAGCAGGGAGAAGTTTTGTGGATCCATGTGAGAAAATAGTAACTATTGTTTAAATGCAGATTAAACCACTTAGGAAGCAGATTATGTCACAAGCACCAGAAGTCGATAGCGGGGCAGTCGGCTCAGTAAAACCCTCTGCGCCGAATGAAATGAATTTGGTCTGGATCGATATGGAAATGACCGGTCTCAACCCTGATCATGATCGGGTTATTGAGTTGGCCGCGATTGTGACGGATGCGGAATTGAATGTCCTGGCCGAAGGGCCGGTTTTTACGATTCATCAGCCGGATCACGTGTTAGATGGCATGGATGCGTGGAACAAAGGGACGCATGGCCGTTCGGGTCTGATTGATAGGGTAAAGGCATCGACGACGACGGAAGAACAAGCATCAGTTGCCATGATTGAATTTTTAAAAGCCTATGTCCCGGCTGGTAAGTCGCCTATGTGTGGCAATTCAATTTGTCAGGATCGTCGTTTCATGGCGCGTCACATGCCGACCTTGGAAGAATTTTTCCATTATCGAAATATTGATGTCTCTACGCTCAAAGAATTATGCCGTCGCTGGAAGCCTGAATTGATCGCTGGTTTTAAAAAACATCAACTGCATACAGCATTAGCAGATATTCGCGAATCAGTTGAAGAGCTCCGTTACTACCGCGAGCATTTTATTAGTGTGTAAATAGTTTGCCAGTTATATAAATTTTTATGGATGTGATGTTGCTATGCTAAAGCTTAGAAAATCTGAAGATCGTGGTATTGCCAATCATGGTTGGCTCAAGAGTTATCACTCGTTTTCATTCGCCAGTTATTACGATCCGCAATACACGGGCTGGGGAAATCTATTGGTGATCAATGAGGACAGAGTCGCTCCCGGCCGAGGTTTTGGCAAGCATGGCCACCAAAATATGGAGATCATTAGCTATGTTCTCTCGGGTGAGTTAGCGCACCAAGACAGCATGGGCAATGTAAAAAGTATTCCCCCGGGTGATGTGCAACGTATGAGTGCGGGCACAGGTGTGATGCATAGTGAGTTCAATCATGCGCCAGACCAAACGACGCATTTTTTACAAATATGGATAGAGCCAAACGTTGCCAACATTCCGCCAAGCTATGAGCAAAAGACGATTCCAGCGATTGCTAAAGAAGGTAGCTTGAAGTTGATCGCGTCGCCGGATGGTGCGGGAGATTCCGTTGTCATACATGCGGACGCCAAACTGTATGCCGGTTTATTCGATGGCGATCAGCAAACACAGTTAGCGCTGGATCCCAAACGTAAAGCCTATGTTCATTTGATCAAGGGTGATCTTGAAGTCAATGGAGAAAAATTGACGACAGGTGACGCGCTAATGATTGAAAAAGAACATCAACTGCATCTCACTCAGGGTCATCAAGCCGAAGTATTGGTATTTGACTTAGCGCCCTGAGCCGAGATGTTTAAGTTTGCGTTCAGCGTTATCAGTGTAAATTAGCTTTTCGTCGTTGTAGCCAAAACCGATGTATCTGGGGGATAGAGGCTTCAATCTCAACGGCGAGTTTGTGACATTTAGCCGGGTCATCGATCTGGCTAATTTCATCATCGCCAATTTCCTCCGCGCCTAGCAAATGTATCGCGCGAAGTAATTCTGCTTGCGGTGATTGCAATAGCAAATCCCATGTCTCATCGCGTAGTGACATCCC
>CANGFL010000320.1 GCA_947453015.1 Oxalobacteraceae bacterium
ATTTGTTCCTGATTATCGTCTCGCCCCCGAGCATCCTTTTCCGGCAGCGATAGAGGATGCGGTCGCCGTATGGCGCGAACTGTCGCAAACAATCATTGACCAGCGACTTGTCGTAGCCGGCGATAGCGCGGGCGGCAATTTATCATTAGCCTTAATGCTGCATGAAAAATCAGCGGGTCGTCGTTTGCCTGATGCCGCAGCACTGTTTTCTCCGGCGACGGACATGACCGGTCAAAGTCCTTCGCTGCACACCAATACTGATCGCGATGCCATGTTTAATGGCACAGAGTTAGAAAAAATAACTAATGCGTATTTGCAGGGGCACGATCCAACGGATGCGTTAGCTTCTCCCTTGTTGGGTGATCTGGCAGGCCTGCCACCGCTACTCGTGCATGTGGGTGCAGACGAAATTTTACGCGACGATAGTTTGCGCTTGGCAGAAAAAGCGATTGCACAAGGTGTGAATGTAAGAACGCAGATTTGGCCCGGTGTGGCTCATGTGTGGCAATTACTTTGGCAGCTACCCGAGGCAAAACAATCAGTGCAGCAAGCATCTGATTTTTTGCGTGATGCACGCGTGCTATCAGATCAACAGCCCGAAGATATCGATGTGGTGATTGTGGGTGCAGGTTTATCAGGTATTGGTGCGGCGTCTATGTTGCAGCAGCACTGCCCGCAGCAATCCTTAGCGATACTTGAAGGTCGACGTGTGTTGGGTGGTACCTGGGATTTGTTTCGTTACCCTGGCATTCGCTCTGATTCCGATATGCACACTATGGGTTATCGATTTCGACCATGGGGCGATACAGCAGCAATCGCTGAAGGTTCAGCCATACTCGATTACGTGAACGACACAGCGACTGAGCGTGGCTTAAATTATTTGATTCGTTATCAGCATCGAGTGATAGAAGCCAACTGGTCAACGCCTGATGCGCGTTGGATATTGACGCTAGAAGTAGGTGAAAAACGCGAACGCAAAGTTATTCGCTGCAAACTACTCCACATGTGCTGCGGCTACTATCGTTACGACAGAGCCTATCGACCTGAATTCAATGATGAATCGGTGTTTAAAGGTGCCGTGGTTCATCCCCAATTTTGGCCGGCTGATTTGGATGTCACCAACAAACACATTGTGGTGATAGGAAGTGGTGCTACGGCAGTCACGCTGGTGCCTGAACTCGCACGTACTGCGGCGCATGTCACTATGCTGCAGCGCTCGCCTACCTATGTAATT
Source organism: Oxalobacteraceae bacterium (assembly GCA_947453015.1). Lineage (GTDB taxonomy): Bacteria > Pseudomonadota > Gammaproteobacteria > Burkholderiales > Burkholderiaceae_D > Pernthalerella. Next base: position 1,235 of record CANGFL010000320.1, read on the forward strand.
TCATTGCCATCGCAAGACAAAATAGGGCGATGGTTGAAATCGTGGTTACCAGCTATGTGGGCTTATAGATTAGTGCGATTTAAAAATATCGCAACCAATATGTTTTTCTTTAAGTTATCTAAGCGCTGGCCAGGGGCCATCAAAGCGCATTTAGTTGGATTGGCAGCACGACAGCTAGGCTCAGAAAATTTAGCTAAACATTTTTCGCCCAGCTATCGCCCGTGGGATCAGCGCCTGTGTGTCATACCGGATGGTGATTTATTTAAGGCAGTAAGAAATGGAAAATCATCCGTTATCACCGATACTATTGATCGCTTCATATCGGGTGGCGTTCGTCTTTCTTCGGGTCAGGAGCTGAATGCAGACATCATTGTCACTGCGACGGGGCTTGAGCTGAGTTTGATGGGAGGCATCGCAATTCACGTTGATGGAAAATTAATCGTTCCATCAGAAACTATGGCTTATAAAGGCATGATGTTTAGCGGCGTACCCAATCTAATTTATACCTTCGGTTATACCAATGCATCATGGACTCTGAAAGCGGATCTGACGGCGGAATATCTTTGTCGATTAATTCGGTATATGCAAAAGCATAGCCTAGATAAAGCGATTCCTGCGCCAGATTCCTCGGTTATGCCCCGTGCTTTTTTAGATTTCACTTCTGGCTACGTGCAGCGCGCGGCAAAGCAATTACCAAAACAAGGTGATAAAAAACCGTGGAGGTTGTATCAAAACTATCTACTGGATTTACTAACGATACGTTATTCACGCATTGACGATGGCGCTTTGCGGCTGAGTCGTCAGCGGCTTGTTGATTGATAACTTGATTGACAGCACATCGTCATGATCATGATAATCTGCGCTGGAATTACAGCTGCGTTGGCAGTGTGATCTAGCAGCGCCCACAACAACAACTAAGAGGCACCTACCATGGCATTTTTTTCCGGTTTTACAAAGCATCGCATTCGTACCAGTGGCGCCACCATCAATGCCGTCAGCGCAGGGAGTGGTGAGCCGGTATTACTTTTACACGGCTATCCGCAAACCATGGCGTGCTGGCATGAGATTGCACCCGAGCTGGCAAAAAAATATACCGTGATTTGTGCTGATTTGCGTGGCTATGGCGGCTCATCAAAGCCCAAGGGATTACCAGATCACAGCAATTACTCTAAACGCGCTATGGCACTCGATATGGTGGAATTGATGAGTGCATTGGGTCATGAAAAATTTCATTTGGTTGGGCATGACCGCGGCGGTCGTGTAGCGCATCGATTGGCGCGCGACCATGGTAAGCGTGTACAGACACTAACGGTGCTCGATATTTCGCCGACACTGAAAATGTTTGAGAATACGAACCTTGCTTTTGCCACGGCCTACTATCACTGGTTTCAAATGCTGCAACCAGCCCCTTTGCCCGAGAAAATGTTGCAAGGTATTGTGCCCTTTAATATCTTGGGTCGCGTCGGTCGCTCAGAGTTAGATTTGTCAGCCTTTAATAAGGCCGCTATTCGCGAATACGTGAATGCGTTTAAAGATCCTAAAGCTATACACGCCAGCTGCGAAGATTATCGTGCCGCTGGTACGATCGATCTGGTGCATGATCGCCGCGATCTGCATAAAAAAATACGCATGCCAGTTATGGCGCTGTGGGGTAAGCGCGGCGTGATTCATAAAATGTTTAATTGCTTAGAAGATTGGCGCGAAGTGGCTGAGAATGTGAGTGGCCGTGCAATCGATTGTGGACATTTTATTCCTGAAGAAGCACCTGCAAAAACTCTAACTGAGATTCGACGTTTTCTCCGTAGCCACCCGATGTAATGCACACAGCAACTACGAAAGATAGCGTTCAATAATTTGCA
>CANGFL010000321.1 GCA_947453015.1 Oxalobacteraceae bacterium
AATGTGTATGGCATACGGCAGACTTTTATTTACGCTGCCCTTCGCATTAACTAACAATTGGCCATCTGCAGGTAATTGCGCTTCGAGTTTTTCGAGCAGAAACTGTGTTGGCCGAGCACTTGCTCCTTGATAGGCAATTTGTAAACGTTCGATTTGAATGTTTCTGATATCAAAATGTGCGGCGATATCGGTTGCTGAATTATTTTGCTGAGCGTCAGTCGGCGTGGGTATAACGGCTGGTTTGAAAATCCAATTTGCGTGGCCATCGGGCGTTTGAATCAAAGAAATCTGTACGTCACTAGCTGACAGATGATCGGCACGCAATTGACCATGCCACAGCGGCAGTAAATCTAATCGAAACTGCAATTTGCCTAACTTGGCAAATTCTTGATTTCCGAACCCCGCGGGTTGTTCTACACGAATGTTATTTGCTTCTAATTCAGGATGAAAACTCAGCTTCAGTGCAACATCGCCGTTTAAATGAACCTCCCTACCTAAACTCTGCGATAACCACCGACCTAGTAAGTCGCGATACGGGTCACCATCAATCCGTATGCCAATAACTAAGCACAGCAATAAAATAGATAATCCTGCCAGCGATACTATGGCTAACCACTGCGAGTAACGGAGTCGAAAGGACATCCGATCAGTCTTTCTAAAAAGTGTGTACTCAGATCGATAAATTACTTAAAACATGTGCGCAAGTAATCAGCGCACATAGCAACCGCCGTGTTGGCTTCATCGATAATGCCACCCATGATGATGAAGCCATGAATTTGCCGCTCGAAACAAACATACTGCACTTTATTTCCCGCAGCCGATAGCGCATCCGCATAGGCCCTACCCTCATCTCGCAACGGATCGAAACCCGCGGTTAGCACTAAGGCAGGCGGCAGCTTACTGAAATCGGAGGCTAACAACGGCGAAGCACGAAAATCATCTTGATCGGATGAATCGCGCAAATAAACATCACGGAAATACCGCATAGCTGCTGTCGTTAAACCATAACCAACGGCGTAGCGCTCGATTGACTCTGTACCTAATCGAAGGTCTGTTACGGGATAGATCAATAGTTGACAGGCCAAAGGCTGAGGTGATTGACCACGCAATGCGATTGCAACGACAGTGGCTAAATTTCCACCCGCGCTATCACCACCCACACCTACGCGCGAGGCATCAATACCCAATGATTTACATTGATCAATCACGTAGCGTGTCGCTGCTATGCATTCATCGACTGCGACGGGAAATCGATGCTCGGGTGATTTGGAATAGTTAACCGAAAAAACTACAGCTCCTGAGCCATCTGCCAACTGACGACACAGCGTATCGTGTGTCTCAATATCACCAATCACCCAACCACCACCGTGGAAATACAGCAGCGCTGGAAGCTGGGTTTGATGAGCTGATAAGGGCCGGAACTCGCGCAGCGTTACTGAACCATGACCACCTTCGATGGTGAAATCGCGTACTAATGCCATCTCAGGCTTAGGCGGTTGGAGTGGAAGTCGACTGCGTTTATAAAGATCACGCGCTGCGGGCGCGGGAACTTGTTCTGGTCCGGGAACATTGGCGGCCGCCGCTTTGTCTAGTAATGCTTTGGCTTGGGGGTCCAGCAGCATCATCTTCTCCTTATAAACGTACTATTATTTCTCCAATTGTAGCCTTTTTGGCTACTAGATCGCCCTCCAAGTTAGTAAAAATATATTATTTATAATCATCTACTTCAAAAACTTTAGGGTTAACAACTGCAAACTCTGTAAACAAAAGCAAAAGATGCAAAAAAGCCTAAAGTTTTTCTAACTCGTGTTTTTTCGATTTATGCTCCGTTCAACTTCTCAAGCGAAACCCTCGCGCTAGAAATTCACGGAGCTTAAAAATGATTAATACGGATTTTTCTAACTCGTATATCGCAGCCTCTGCGCTTAACAAAGCAAACACAGAAGCTGGTACTGCCCAACAGCGCATCAGCACTTCGCAGAAAATTAATACTGCCAAGGATGATCCAGCAGGTTATGCGCGAGCAATTAAGCTCAAGTCATACATAGGCTCCTACAGCAAAGCTATCGACAACATTAATTCGGGTGTAACGCTCGTTCAATCAGTCGATAGCTCGTTGAGTCAAGTATCAGAAATATTAACGAAGATGCGAGAGCTAGCTGTACAGGCTGCTGGTGAGAGTAATGCCACTACACGCGCGACTTACCAAACAACTTTTAGTAGCTACTTAACCGATTTGTCGAGCGTCGTTAGTCAAACAACTTACAACGGCTCTTCGGTGATGGATGGCACAACGGCTTCAGTCGATGTGCAAACTGGTATTGATTCTGGTAGTACCAAGACATTGACATTTTCGAATATGAGTTCAGGTGCGTCCGGCCTCAATATTTCCGGTGTTGACTTAAGCACGTCCACTGCAACGGCCTCGACTGGTATCACTACCCTAGATACAGCAATCACGACCGCCACTAGCTACATGACGACGATTGGCGCATATGAAGATTCACTTAGTTTTAGCAGTGAGTTGAACAACCAAAATATTCAAAATAAGCAAAGTGAATATGGCAGCATCATGAGCGCCGATCTGGCAAAGGAAGCCACTAACCTGGCAGCAGCTCAAATTCGTCAATCATCAGCGGCCGCTATGGTTGCGCAAGGTAATCTGATGAACCGTGAATTGGTCGGTTACCTATTACGAGCCTATACCGGCTAATAAGAACAACAGGGGAACGCACGCTCCCTAAGAGAACAGCGTTTACTACAAACGTCTTACTCACTAAAACAGCCCCACTACCTAATTAGGTACTGGGGCTGATTATTTGTTGAGCGCCTCAGAAAAAAACGTCGCTTCACGAACTCTACAGCTAACAAATACAGCAACACCATCCCTGTCAGCATCACAAAGAATGCCGCAGGTAATGGCGTAAATCCAAAATACAAACCAATCACGGTGTAAGGCAGTCCAATAGCTATGGTGAGCACAGCAACCGTTGTCACAATTAGCCATGGGTGTGGCCGAGTCTTGAGCGGATTAATGCGAGTTCGAATCACGAATATCACCAACAACTGAGTAAAAAGCGAC
>CANGFL010000322.1 GCA_947453015.1 Oxalobacteraceae bacterium
GGCGTTTAAAAATTGGCGCGCAGTGATCAAGCAACGTGAAGAATTTGAGCGTGATGCAAAAAATGTTTTGTTAGAACGTGAGCGACTGGAGTGGCAGGTCGGTGAATTAGAAAAATTGGCGGCGCGTCCAGGTGAATGGGCCGACATTGGTAATGAACACAGCCGACTGTCGAACGCCGCAAGCTTGATTGAAGGCGCACAAAACGCGCTTGATTTACTGTCTGAATCGGAATCTAGTCCGATGTTGTCGCAGCTCTCATCGATCGCGCAAAAATTAGGCAAGCTGGCCGATGTGGACGACAAACTCAAGCCAGTGATGGAAGCGCTAGAACCAGCGCGCATTCAATTACAAGAAGCCGTGTATGCGTTGAATGATTATCTGGGTCGAATTGAAATGGATCCGCAACGTTTACGTGCGGTGGAGTCGCGTCTTGAGGCGCTGCATTCAGCTTCCCGAAAATTCAATGTACCTGCCGATGAACTGCCGAATGAATTTTTAAAATTATCTGAGCGCTTGCATCAGCTAGCCGATGCGACCGATCTCGATGCATTGCGTGCGCATGAAGAAAAACTGGGGCAGGCGTATCAAGCGCTCGCCACCAAACTTTCTAAGGCGCGCGCTAAAGCAGCCAGCTCATTGTCGTCGGCGGTGACCGCCGCTATGCAAGAGCTATCGATGTCGGGCGGGCGCTTTGATGTCGCGTTGAATGCGATAGAACCGGCGGCGTATGGCAACGAACAAATAGAATTTTTGGTGGCTGGACATGCGGGCACGACGCCGCGTCCGTTGGCTAAAGTGGCCTCGGGTGGCGAGTTGGCGCGTATCGCCTTGGCGATTTCAGTGATTGCCTCCAGTGCCACCAGCACGCCGACATTAATTTTTGATGAAGTTGATAGCGGTATCGGCGGCGCGGTGGCCGAAGTGGTTGGACGGCTGCTGAAACGCTTGGGGCAGGAGCGCCAGGTATTGTGCGTCACACACTTACCGCAGGTGGCAAGCCAGGCGGGCTATCATTTTCAAGTTAGCAAAGGCTCAACACCAGACGGCCGAACGGTGTCACGGATTACCCCTTTATCAGCAACTGAGCGCGTTGAAGAAATTGCGCGTATGCTCGGCGGCCTAGAAATTACGGCGACCACGCGCAAGCACGCGCGCGAGCTACTGGCCTCCTGAGCATAGAACAGAAAGGTTTTTTTTAATGGGCTTCAACTCAGAACCCTCTTATAGCCATGGCAGTCTGAGCAAGACCGCTGTGGTACTTGCCAATTTGGGTACACCCGACGCCCCCACGCCTGCTGCGGTGAAGGTCTATCTGAAGGAATTTTTGTGGGATCCACGGATCGTCGAGATTCCACGTCTGCTTTGGTGGATTATTTTGAACGGGATAATTTTGCCGTTCCGCTCGCGCCAATCCGCAGAAAAATACGCATCGATTTGGACCGAGCAAGGCTCACCTTTAAAAGTACACACTGAACGTCAGGCCGAGGCTTTGCAATTGGCGTTGAATTCACGTGGTCACAGCTTACGTGTGGTGTACGCCATGCGTTATGGAAATCCAAGTCTGCCGAGTGTCTTAGATCAGTTGAAGGGTGAGGGCTGCGATCGTATTTTGGTTTTGCCTGCTTATCCCCAATATTCGGGTACGACAACCGCATCGATATTTGATCGAGTTTTTTCGCATTACACCCAAATACGAAATGCACCTGAGCTTCGTTTCATTAAGCACTATCACGATGATGATGCGTACATCGAAGCGTTGGCTTCTACCGTGCGCGCACATTGGGAGCAGCATGGGCGGCCAGATAAATTGGTGATGAGTTTTCATGGTGTACCAAAGCGGACTCTGTTATTGGGTGATCCGTATCATTGTGAGTGCTACAAGACAGCGCGTTTGGTGGCCACTAAATTAGGTTTGAGCAAAGACCAGTACCTCGTGACCTTTCAATCACGTTTTGGAAAAGCGGAATGGTTGCAACCCTATACCGCCCCCACGCTGGTTGAGCTGGCTCAAAAAGGTGTGGGGCGAGTGGACGTTATCTGCCCCGGGTTTACGAGCGATTGTCTTGAAACGCTAGAGGAAATTTCGATCGAGGCGCGGGAGGACTTTTTGGGAGCTGGAGGCAAGGCCTTTCATTACATACCGTGTCTAAATGAGCTTCCACAATGGATAGACGCGATGGCTGCGATTGTCGAGAAACATACCTTGGGCTGGCCTATCGGTTCAGATTCGGAAAGCCAGCAGCGCTTGCGCAAAGATGCCGATATTGGAAGAGCGCGTGCGCTCGAGCTTGGGGCAACGGATTGACAAAAATCACGCTTCAGCATGAATCGGGGGCCACTGGCCCCCGTTTTTTTGTGTATTTCACCAGACCCGCTTGAAAAGCCTTATTCAATCCCCATATGCTGCCCAGTGTTATTGCAAGTAATTGATTTAGTTGGAGAACTTATGAATCATGCAGAATCCCAGCCGGGTCAGCAGTCGGGCCAGACGGAACCTGAGCTGCCTAAAGATTTGGCAGAAAATCTGACCTTTACCGCCGATGAGCTGGCTCAGAAGGCAATGGAAGGCGGGCTAGACCTGGGTCAGCGATTGAATGAGGCCGAAGCCAAACTAGCCGAGATGCAGGATGCATTTTTGCGTGCCAAAGCCGACGCCGAAAATATTCGACGCCGCGCTCAGGAGGATATCTCCAAGGCGCACAAATTTGCGATCGAAGGTTTTGCTGAAGCCTTGTTGCCCGTGAAGGATAGCCTTGAGATGGCTCTCAAAATCGAGGTGCCGTCGGTTGAGTCGCTCAAAGAAGGTGTGGACATGACCTTGAAGCAGTTGGTCGCCGCGTTTGAGCGAAATCGTTTGGTCGAACTCGATCCTAAACCGGGCGAGAAGCTCGACCCAATGAAACATCAGGCGATTTCTATGGTGCCCTCTGAGCAAGAGGCCAACACGATAGTGAGCGTGCTGCAAAAGGGTTACATGATTTCCGATCGTTTGTTACGGCCGGCATTGGTCACGGTATCTCAATAGCTTCAGGCTTCTTGAAACTTGAGTTAAA
>CANGFL010000323.1 GCA_947453015.1 Oxalobacteraceae bacterium
GACCACGCTTGCGACCGATGCTGAATTGGGGTTATCGTTTTTTTGCCAAGAACCGTCATCGTATTTCGAGTATTTTTGGTCCAGTGGCATTACGTTTGGTAAAAGCGACATCTAAGCAGAAGGTATAAATTAGTACGCGCTTGTATTTGCGCAAAACTCATTTGGCATTGATCCATGCGTGCACAGCAATTTCATGCTTAGATACGACTAGGTGATGTAAACCGGATTTGAAGAAGGAGCGTCATAACTGCCAGGAGTGGCGGGCTTGAATCCTTCGCAAAGGTGCCATATACTCGCGCTATATACCCTTTCTATCCGGAGGTTGAGATGACCATTTCCACCGTTTTTATTAACAATCGTACCCAAGCTGTTCGCCTACCCTCCGAGCTGCGCCTGCCGGAGAGCGTCAAGCGTGTACAAGTGCGCGCCGTCGGCAACGAGCGCATCATCTCTCCGGTTAACAGCACATGGGACAGCTTCTTTCTCAACGGCCCCCAAGCCAGCGAGGATTTTCTGCCGGAATTCGAGCGCGTACCCGCACTGCAGACAGAAAATTGGATCGAGCCACAGCGCTGAAATTGGCATTGCAGCGAGTCTAAGAATTCGGCGTAAACCGCCCGTGCGTGACCTTGAGCAAACCGCTAAGATTAATTCACCCTGCCACATAAAATTCATACCAATTAATTCTTCAATTTTGCAGGCACTCTTGTTGATAATGACTTTCACGATTAAGCGCAGCAGTTATCTTCTTTACATACTCGCCTTTCTTTCTGCCTTACTCGTTCATGGACTATCCTTCGCCGCAGAGTTTCAGCTGCAGCGGTGGCCTTCGCAATTGCCTACGCCATCGCTGAAGCTTCGCGATCTGGATGGTCGCTTGTGGGATACCGCCGATTTGAAGGGCAAGGTCGTGGTTCTTAATTTCTGGGCAAGTTGGTGCGAGCCCTGCGTCAACGAAATGGCTATGTTGAATGCCTTGGCTAGCACGCAGGTAGCGGATGAAAGTCCTATCGTTCTGGGCATAAATTTCAAAGAATCTTCAACGGCGATTCGAGAGTTTATGGTGCGCCATCCAATCGCTTATCCGATCGTGCTTGATAACACCGGCGTGCACATGAAGTCATGGACGAAAGGCGTACTTCCCACAACGATCCTGATTGGGAAGGATGGCCGTGCCCGTTGGCGAATCACCGGAGAAATCGATACCGCTGATCCGAGATTCATCAAGGCACTTCAGCCATTACTGCGAGAAGCACCTCCAAAGACACCAAAGCATAATTTGTCGTAAAGTGTTGCCACTTGAATTAACGGACTTACCATGACAACAAAATCCTTCCCCAACTCGACACGACGTACGCTACTTAAATCGGTATCGGGTAGTTTGCTATGCACTGTTTTTCCTGGCGTCGCTTTTGCAGAGTCTTCAGAAGAGCGCACCTTCTCTCCTCATCCGGGGGAATGGCAGACTTTTGATGTCACCACCACGGTCAACTTGCAAAATGTGACTGGCCCATCCAAGGTTTGGATTCCTTTGCCTTCAGTAGACTCCGAATGGCAGCGCTCGCTGCGTAGCGATTGGACCGGAAACCCGACCACCGTTAGTATCGACTCTGAAAAACAATACGGCGCGAAATACCTAATCGCAGAGTTCGACGGTTCAGTTCCACCAGAACTGGAGGTCGTCAGCCGCGTGCAAACGCGTGACCGTGCAATTGACTGGTCGCAGTCGCAGCCTACTAATGAGAGCGCGGGCAAACTGAAACATTGGACTCGCTCCACGTCGCTGATTCCAACCGATGGCATCGTTCGCGTTACATCGAATCAGATCGTCGCCGGTGCGCGTAGCGATATAGAGAAGGCACAGCGTATCTTTGATTGGATCATCGTCTCGACGTATCGCGAGCCCAAGGTGCGGGGTTGCGGTACCGGCGACATCAAGGCCATGCTGGAGACCAAAAATTTTGGCGGTAAGTGCGGCGATATCAACGGATTGTTTGTGGGCCTGTGTCGTGCGGCTGGATTGCCGGCACGCGATGCGTATGGCCTGCGACTATCCCCCAGCGCGTTTGGCTACAAAGAACTCAGCGGTAATTCGGCTTCACTAAAAGGTGCACAGCATTGCCGCGCTGAAGTCTATTTGCGTAAACATGGATGGGTCGCGATGGATCCGGCTGACGTCGGTAAAGTGATGCGTCTTGAGACAGGTAACTGGATTAAAGATCCTGATCATCCGGTCGTTGCGCCAGTGCGCAAGGCTCTGTTTGGCGGATGGGAAGGCAACTGGATGGCCTATAACTTCGCCCACGATGTCAGCTTGCCCGGCTCGTCCACCGGCAAGGTCGGCTTCTTCATGTATCCGCAAGCTGAGATCAACGGACAAGCAGTTGATCCTTTAGCGCCGGATGCGTTTCGATACACAATAAGTGCCAATCGAATTGTAGGCTGAGATAGTACGAATGATGCCCAGCACGTCCGGTCCAGTCGATACCACCGAGGAGCAGGCTCCGCGGAAGCTGAGCCTTGGCTTACTCATGATCGCGGTAACTTCCTCGTTGCTCGCATCGACATGCTGCTTGTTTCCACTAGTACTAGTCCTGCTGGGTATTACTGGTGCTTGGATGGTCCATCTGACCATACTTAAGCCATGGGTACCATTGTTTACTCTGATCGCAATAGTGGCTCTGCTCGGGTCGGGATACTTGCTATTTCGACCGCGAGCGAGTTGTACGGTGAGCGATGATGCTTGCAGTGATTCTCGTCGTATCGCGCAACGAATTTATATTGTCAGCGGATTGTTTGTGAGTGGATTACTTCTATTCCCAGTTGTTGCTCCGATTTTTTACTGATCGATCATGAAATTTCTTTCGCCGCTAGCCATCCTACTCAGCGTACTCCTCTGTCCGCAACTCACATGGGCAAAAGGTCAAACCGTCTCCCTGACCATACCGACGATGGATTGTGCTACCTGCCCGATCACAATCAAAGCAGCGTTGATGAGAGTGCCGGGCGTCTCCAGCGCGAAGGTCAGTTACGCGCGACGCGAGGCAGTGGTC
>CANGFL010000324.1 GCA_947453015.1 Oxalobacteraceae bacterium
CATAATCAACCCGGATTCGCTGAAGTTTTTGATGGCTTGCGAGGAAAATAATATCGACTCGTTTCGCCAGTTACGTTTAAAAAACCTGTCTTTAATGGCAGGTTTTTTTATGTGTCAGCTGCTTGAAAGCTACCATCAAATTAGCTGAAAATTGATTGTTAAATAGATATTCTTACTTAAAAAAAGACTCAATAACATTGACCCGACGGGAAAATCCAACCAAACTCATCCCCACTGTTGAAACCTTCAGTGGGTATTTGCGGAGAAGGATTTCAACAAGCTGCGGTCGAAATACTCAAAACAATAAAATGAAGATTACTGTTTGCCTGAGTGATACCAACACTGAAAACTAGCACCAGTCGCATGTTAGTGGCTGGTTTTTTTTCGTGTTGATTATCAGGTGATGGTTATTACAGGGGGAGTTGAAAAGGCAATGGGCGATTACACAAACATGTCCGCGTACTATGATTTGATCATGACGTCGGGTTATTACGATTACAAAAAAATTGTTGAAAACATCGTCAGGGACAACAGCTTTGGCAGTGTGCTTGAAGTCGGTTGCGGCACCGGCTTGATACTTGAAGAACTTGGGCAGCACCATCCGAGCACCGAAATCATGGGTGTGGATTTGACTGAATCCATGTTGTCTATTGCGTCGGAACGACTACAAAAATTCCCAAACATTTCACTGTCTTTACAAAACATTACTCAGTTTGATCTGAAAAAAACCTACGACCTCGCATTCTCTTACGGCGGCGTTTGGTATTTTGTGATCGATGGTGATAACGAGCCTTTTTTGGTTAGTCATTTATATGATGAGGAAGACAATCATCGTGGCCTGGCGCGTCTGGCGGATCATGTTAATTCCGGTGGCAAGCTGCTACTAGGCATACAAGGCCCGCATCATGATTATGAAAAGCCGGTATCGAATGGCATGATCTATTCACAAAAAATTGAACCTGCGCAGCATGGTTTTACTAAGCATTACTACCTCGCTGATGATGCAGAAGTGGTGATGTCGCAAACCATTAACTACCGTACCTATAGTTGGGACCAAGCACGTGAATTACTCGGAGCTTATGGTTTCCATCACGAGGGTGATGTAGGACAGTTCAGTCATTTCATTTCCTTCCGTAAGGCCTGAGCTATCAATGAATGCAGCGAGTAAGAATGCAGCGAGTAAGAATGCAGCGCTAAAGCCGCGCCTGTTTTTTGTTGGAGTCGGCAACATGGGCAATCCCATGGCAGCCAACTTAGTCAAAGCCGGTTATGACGTGACCGTGTTTGATCGAGCCGTTGAGAAAACTACCAACCTCATTAAGCTTGGTGCTAGGGCTACTGCCAGTTTGGCTGAAGGCGCGTCGCAGGCGGATATCGTCCTGACGTCCTTGCCCGGACCGCCGCAGGTGCGCGAAGTCATGTTAGGTGAGGGTGGCTTAATTGCAGCACTGCGTTCAGGTACCACCATTATCGACACCACCACTAGTGCGGTTGATTTGGTGAAGGAGTTAGTTGATACCTGCCAACAGCGTGGTATTGATTTTCTTGAAGCGCCGGTGACTAATGCAATTGATGCTGCGGCCGAAGGTCGACTGTCTATTTTTGTCGGTGGTGACATCGCCGTGTTTGAAAAACACCGCCCATTGTTCGATGTGTTGGGTACAAAAATTTTCCATGTGGGCGCACCGGGTAATGGCGCCACTATTAAGCTGCTGACTAATTTATTGTGGTTTGTGAGTGCTGCGGCGATTGGTGAAGGATTGATGCTTGGTGCCAAAGCTGGCGTGCCTTTACCTATCGTATGGGAAGCAATTAAATCGAGCGCAGGAAATAGCTGGGTGGCAGAACATGATGTGCCTTCGATTTTTGCAGGTAATTATGATCCTAGTTTTTCGTTAGCTTTGTGCTGCAAAGATCTTGGTTTGATTAATGACATTGCACGCAGTCAGGGCTATGAGCTCACCATGGGAAAATTTGTAGAATCATTGTTTCAGCAAGCCGCTCAAACCTACGGTGAATCCGCTGCTGAGCTGCATGTAGTTAAATTATTAGAAGATAGAGTGGGCATGTTATTGCGACCACCTCACGGCGAGCCGACTACCGCAACGAAATAAACATGAGCACTATGGATTCATCCGCTAAACCACTGACACGCCAATCACAACTGATGGCCGAAGCACATCAGCACATGCCTCAGGGCGTGGCTGAAAACTATCGCTATTGGGGTGACGATCGTACGGTATTCGTTGAGTCATCCAAGGGCTGCTGGTTAACCGATTGCGATGGTAAGCGTTACGTTGATTTTCGTTTGGGATATGGCCCTATCATTTTGGGTTATCGCGATGAGCGCGTAGATCAGGCCGTGATTGATCAAATCACACAACGCGGTACCTTATCGGGTTTTGCCACTGAGCTCGATACCGAAGTCGTCAAACAAATCAAAGCGATGTGCCCGAATGTAGAGAAGATGCGATTCGCAAACTCGGGTACCGAGGCCGTAATGGGTGCTGTGCGAACAGCGCGTGGCTATACCAAGCGCGATCGGGTCGTGATTGTCGAAGGCGGCTTTCACGGTTTGTATGACGAGATGATGTGGAAATCCGATATCGAGCATTGGGATCCTAAAGGCAGCATTCCACCGTCGGTGATTCCTTTTGGTGGCGGCATTCCTGCTACTGCGCGCAATTTGGTTGATCTGATTGTGCTTAACGATACCGAGATGCTTGAGGCGCTGTTTGCTAAACGCGGTGAGCAAATTGCGTGTGTGGTGCTAGAACCCATCATCGGTAACGCCGGCAGTATCTCGGCCACGCAAGCGTGGTTACAACGATTGCGCGATTTGTGTACTGAGCACGGCACGATGCTGATTATCGATGAAGTAAAAACCGGTTTTCGCTTCGCCAAGGGCGGAGCGCAAGAGCTGTACGGTATCTATGCCGATCTCACTAGTTACGCTAAAGCCATGGGCAATGGATATCCTGTTGCGGCATTTGGTGGTCGTGCTGAAGTAATGGATGTAGTCGGGTCAAATCGCGGTGGCGTGGTGCATG
>CANGFL010000325.1 GCA_947453015.1 Oxalobacteraceae bacterium
AGCGGTATGGGCCAACTTCGAGACGTAAAAAAAGCGCTTACTTCTTTGCAAGCGCTTGATTTAACTGAATATTTTTGGTGGTGATAGGTGGATTTGAACCACCGACCCCAGCATTATGAGTGCTGTGCTCTAACCAACTGAGCTATATCACCACGAAGCCGGCGATTATCGCTTCCGAGCTACAGCGTGTCAACCGAGCCTGGCGGTTACCAGATTCAGAATCTGTTCAGTCGGGTTGGGCGACAGGCAGTCGATAACGTGGCGGTCTGGCATGCTGCGTAACCACGTCAGCTGCCGTTTTGCGAGTTGGCGTGTGGCGGCAATACCCATTTCACGCAGATTGTCTCGATTAATTTTCCCCTCCAGGTAATCCCACGCTTGTCGGTAGCCTACGCATCGTATGGAAGGCAGTCCAATGTGAAGATCGCTACGCTGCTTGAGCGCTGCTGTTTCTTCAATCAATCCAGGCCTGGCAGACAGCATGGCGTCGAAACGTTGGGCGATTCGGTCGTGGAGTAATTTACGATCAGAAGGTTCGAGCGCTAATGACATCAACTCAAAAGGTAGTTCGGGTTTGTCGGCTTTGTCCAATTGCGATGACATCGGTTGACCACTCAGCAGAATAATTTCCATGGCGCGTTGTACGCGTTGTGTGTCATTCGGATTGAGGCGTTCTGCTGTAATGGGATCGAGTTCACGCAAACGTGCATGCAGTGCAGCGGTGCCATGCCGGGCAATTTCCATATCGAGTTGTGATCGCAACGCGAGATCAGCGGATGGTAAATCATCCAGTCCATCGCGCAGCGCTTTGAAATACAGCATGGTGCCACCGACCAGCAAAGGAAGTTTAGATCGCGCTTGAATATCTGAAATAAGTCGAGACGCATCATCTCGAAATTGTTTGACTGAGTACGAAACACTGGGGTCGAGTATGTCTATTAGATGATGTGGTACTTGCGAGCGCTCTTCATCGCTAGGCTTAGCTGTGCCGATATCCATACCGCGGTAAATCAGTGCGGAATCAACAGAGATAATTTCGCAAGGAATAGATTGAGCAATCGCCAGTGCAGCCGCAGTTTTACCCGAGGCAGTAGGACCCATAATGGATACGACTAGCGGCTTGGATGATTTCATGGATTGGCGATTTTTGGAGAGAGCAGTCGCACGGACGAAAAACTTAAAATGCTGATGACGCACGAAAGTATCGCCATCGGGTACAGCGTTCCATTATGTGTGCCGCCGACGATGCTGCCCACTATAAATGCAAAGGCCATCATGATCGCGCCCATCAAGCCGGCGGCGGTACCGGCTTGCTTCGGGAAGGGTGCAACCGCACCGGCTTGCGTTACGGGGAAATTAATACCGTGAGCTACCATGGTAATGAACATGGCAAGTACCACCATACTCCAGTGCCACCAGCCTAATAAAGTCGCGAGTAAAAAATAGATTCCACCAGCGAGTGAACACGTTGTACCTATTCGTAGCGCTTGCTTGCCACTGATCGTCATTAATAAACGACGACATACTAAGGTGCCTGTCATATAGCCTGAGACGGCTAATCCAAAACAGACGCCGAACCATGCGACTGGCACGCCGAGTATGCGTATCAATACGAATGATGAGCCAGAGATGAACATAAAAATTGAGCCATACGATAAAGCAGCTGGCAGTACATGAATCCAAAATTCCCGCGAGCCTAAAACGAGTCGGTAATTTTCTATCAATCCGTGAACGTTTGTGGCTTGCGGATTTTTATGTTCATTGGTTTCGGGTAGTTGCACAATACAAGCAATTAAAACGAGTGCTGAAAATAATCCCAACACTACAAACGCAGCGCGCCACCCAAAGTGAACTTGCATAAATGAGCCAAGTATTGGCCCCAAAATAGGCGCTACAGAAATCCATGTACTGGCACGAGCGATGACTCGCGCGCTGTGCTCAGGAGCGTAGGCATCACGAACAATAGCGCGCGCGATCATCACCGCTGAGCAGCAACCTAATGCTTGCACAAAGCGAGCAGTAATTAAAAGTTGTATAGATGTTGATAGGCCACAGGCGGCGCTGGCGAGTAAATAAATCGTTAGGCCGGCAAGCAAAATCGGGCGGCGTCCAAACCGGTCTGACAGAGGGCCGACGATTAACTGAGCACTACCAAAGCCCATCACAAATAGTGAGAGCGTTAGTTGAACCGTTGCGACCGGCGCCATGAATTCATTACCCAGACTGGGCAATGAAGCGAGATATAGATCTGTTGAGAGCGGCTGCATCATCAACATAGCCGTAATCAGCACCAGTATGGGTGCGTGGCCAAACTGTGGCAGCGGTGGTTGGCTCATACGGTGTGGGATTATTGACCGCGTAAAAACAGTTTGTCGAGATCAGAGACAGCTAATTGCACCCAGGTTGGACGACCGTGATTGCATTGGTCAGAGCGTTCTGTTGCTTCCATTTGACGCAGTAGGGCGTTCATTTCTATGACGGTAAGCTGCCGATTAGCGCGCACAGCCGTGTGACACGCAAGCGTTCCTAATAATTCATTGCGACGTTCTACCAAAACATGCGAGCCGCCAAATTCGTGGAGGTCGCGCAACACATCTCGTGCAAGTGATTGTGCATCACTATTTTTAAGCAAGGCGGGAATGGCACGCACGGCCAGGGTGGTGGGCGACATCGCGGCAATATCAAAACCCAGTGTGGCAAGTGTTTCTTGATTTTCTTCAGCGGTAGCGACATCGATGGTGTCTGCAATAAATGTAACGGGAATCAGCAAGGGCTGAAGCTGTATCGATTCTGATTCCAGCGATTGTTTAAATTGTTCATACAAGATGCGCTCATGGGCAGCATGCATATCGACCAAGACCAGCCCTTGATTATTTTGAGCGAGTACGTAAATACCGTGCAACTGCGCGAGTGCAAATCCTAGCGGATGATCACTGTCTGCTGATACAGGTGAGGACCACGAACCTGTACTTGCTGCGGTGGCAGGCGGCAGATCATTCGAGAAAAAACTGCCATACCTTGCAGTGTCTTGTGCAATCCCCA
>CANGFL010000326.1 GCA_947453015.1 Oxalobacteraceae bacterium
CATCTTTGAACTGATGTTGCTCAAACATCTCTCGCGCAAGAAACTGCGGGTCTTGCATCATGTCGCGTACTGAATAAATTTTCGATACAGGTACATCCGCCCCTTGAAGCACAGCCAATGCTGCATCAATCGTCTGTGTAGAACACCACGACTGAATCGCCTCATCAATCGCTTGCGTGGCAGGCACTCGACCGGCATTGTTAGCCAACGCAGGATCATCAGCCATGTCGAGTCGTCCAATCGCGGTCATGAGTCGCTTAAAGATCGCATCACCATTCCCAGCAATCACGATATTTTCACCATCGCCTGTTGTATAGGTGTTCGACGGAACAATCCCTGGTAAAGCACCACCAGTGCGCTCACGCACTACACCCGCGTGATCGTATTCGGGCACCAGCGATTCCATCATGTTGAATACGGCTTCATACAAAGCCACATCGACCATCTGCCCTTGACCTGCCACACACTCTGCACCCGATTTTCCATTCCAGCGACCACCGGTTGCATCGCGATGACGTAAGGCCATCAACGCGCCTATAGCACCATGCAAAGAAGCGACCGAATCACCGATAGAAATACCAATTCGAACCGGCGGCCGATCAGGATGACCTGACACGTAGCGCAATCCACCCATTGATTCACCAATCGCGCCAAAACCCGGCGCATCACGCAATGGCCCTGTCTGCCCATAACCCGACAAACGGACCATGATCGCAGCCGGATTAATCGCTTTTAATTGATCGAAGCCGAGATTCCATTTCTCAAGCACTCCGGGTCGATAATTTTCAATAATGATGTCGGCATCCAGCGCCAAACGACGTGCGATTTCTTGTGCACGCTTGTCTTTCATATTGAGGGTAATACTTTTTTTATTTCGACTCTGCACATACCACCAGAGTGAATTTCCATCCTTGAGCACGCGCCATTTACGAATCGGATCGCCCTCACCTGGCGCTTCGATCTTAATGACCTCCGCACCAAACTCAGCCAACATACGTGCACAAAAAGGACCTGCGATTAAGGTACCCAACTCGAGTACTTTGATTCCTGCCATTGGGCCTACCGAAGCCGATTCTTTATTTTTTTTATTCATCATAAGCTCGGAAAAAGTGTTTGAAGATAGTTCTTTACGTACTGCGCCTGTCTAGCATGGCGCGTGCAATGGTTCCTGCATCGACATACTCCAGTTCACCACCTACGGGCACCCCACGCGCGATGCGACTAACGCTGAGCCCACGTTGTTTTAAGGTCTCGCTAATGTAATGCGCGGTTGCTTCACCTTCATTGGTAAAGTTTGTCGCTAGTACGACTTCCGTCACCACACCATCCGTCGCACGACTAACTAACCTATCAAGGTGCAAATCTTTTGGCCCAATACCATCGAGCGGAGAAAGGCGGCCCATCAATACAAAATACAAACCTTTGTACGTCATGGTTTGTTCAATCATCAACTGATCTGCGGGTGTCTCAACAACACACAACAAACTAGCATCGCGCTCTGCATCCAGACAGGTTTCGCACACATCGCTTTCAGTAAAGGTATTGCACAGTGCACAGTGCTGAACTCGATCAACTGCTTGCGTTAATGCGCGCGCGAGCTGCGCTGCGCCCTCACGATCGTGCTGCATGAGGTGGTACGCAATTCTTTGTGCAGATTTTGGCCCAACACCCGGCAAGCGACGCAGTGCATCGCTCAAAAAATCCAAACTGGACGAAGTTTTCACTCGCTTACGCTATCAGAACGGTAGCTTAAAACCTGGGGGAAGCGGCAAACCAGCTGTCATGCCCGACATTTTTTCATTGGTCGTTGCTTCGGCTTTGCGAACAGCATCATTAAATGCCGCTGCAACTAAATCTTCCAACATATCTTTATCATCACCCAACAATGAAGGATCGATCGAGACACGCTTGACATCGTTTTTACATGTCATCAACACTTTAACCATCCCAGCACCTGCCTGACCTTCGACTTCAATCGTGGCGAGTTGGTCCTGCATTTTTTTCATGTTGTCTTGCATGGCCTGCGCCTGTTTCATCAGACCGGCAAGTTGGCCCTTCATCATGGTGAACTCCTCAGTTAATCAAATCAAATCGGTCGCACAGAACCGGGCACTATCGTCGCACCGAATTCGCGCTTTAAGGTTTGTACAAAGGGATCGCTTTCTAGCGTTTGCTCGGCTTGCTGCAAACGTTCTGCCTGCTCAGCCAGACTAGCCGCATGCGCCGTCTGACGCACTACGCCGATCTCAGTCGTAATCGATACTTTTTTATTCAGATAGCTCGTCAATGCCGTCGCAAGCTTCTCGGCACTGCCGGCGGAGAGCAAGGTATCAACGGGGATTCGCAATTCGATTTTTATGAGGACATCGTCTTCATCTACGCTCAGTAATTCACTTTGCGTGGCTAACTGTTGAGCTACGCCGCGCAGTTCGAGCTTTCTTACCACCACGGGCCAATCAATGCTTGATGTTGCTGTCGTGGCTGTCGTCGATGATGACGTCAGAAGGTTTATTGGCGCAGCACTCTGTTCAACAGCATCATTCACAACTACCTGTGCCGGCGCTGAATTCAGTTCAGTTTTTTTTTGAGACGGTGTAGTTGAGGACGCAGTTGAGGATGTAGTCGATGCCGAATTTACTGGAAACGGTGGCGCGCTGTCATCCGCTGCAAGCTCGCCGGTAGGCTTAGATGATTTTCCACTGCGTGCTGCCGCCAGTGCTGCCATCGCAGGGCTGGGAGCTTTGCTAGTCGCCGGAGCTGCAGCTGGAATTGAAACCGCGGTTGCAGCTTTTGCGGCAGTCGATGTTTTTGCTAGTGCGGCAACGGGTTTTGCCGAAGCAGGCATAGACTGAGTTTTGTGTTCACCGCCTGAATGCAGCGGCGTAAATGCCAGCATGCGCAGCAAGGTCATGGTGAAACCCGCGTATTCATCCGGCGCGAGTCCCAGTTCCTGACGTCCATGAACGACGATTTGGTAAAACAGTTGTATGTCTTCTGCTGTGAACTGCCCTGCCAAACGCTGTATATCTTCCAGCTC
>CANGFL010000327.1 GCA_947453015.1 Oxalobacteraceae bacterium
AAACCTGATTCCAGGTTAGAGCCGGCAATCTGTATCAGCGGGATATTGAGTTTCTTAGCAAGATAGCCGGCTAGTTTAGTTTTTCCGGTACCTGCTGGACCAGTCAACATGACGTTAAAGGGCTTATCCATGTTGTGTGACTTGTAGAGGTGCCGCTGATTAATCATCGCCTCTAAGTGCAAAACTTCGCGCTTGATGTCTTCCATGCCGATCAAATCATCCATGCTGCCTTTGAGTGATTCAGGTTGGATGATTTTCGCTCCACCGGCAAAAGGTGGCAGATTCTTTTTTATCAAAAAGAACAGCAGTACAAGTAAGCCTAAGCCAATGACGTTTTTCAGAAAAAATTCTAATAGCGATCTCCAGACACTTTGCGGTGCTTCAGGGTCAGAGAGTGTTTGAGGATGTTCTCGTAACCAGGCATTACTCGCAATTGAATACGGAATTGCATTACGAAGCAAAACTTCGCGCTCAAGGCTGACTTGCGTTGTCTGAGGAATTTTTACCGAGACCAACTTGGTCTGACCTTTGTGCTTGATGATGTAGTGCGGGAAATCCGCTAATGGCTGAGCCAGCAGCAAAAAGTCCAGAGTATGCCGGTGTGCAGGCAGTTCAGTGATTAGTGAAATATCTTGGCTATAAATAACCTGAGAATATTCTGGCTGTTGTGGCACTTGGTAAACCGATAGTGCCAGTGCGGCGATCAGCAAGGTGGCAAATAGCGCAATTCGTCTCGGCAGTACTTGAAACGATCGTACAAAGACAAAAAAATTCGGCATGTGGGTAGGAGAGGGGATCGTTGTGACTAATATTCGACCCCTTGTCTATTCATAAGTTGCCTGCCAGATTGGCACTTAATGAGAGAGCATTGATTGACGGAGAGTGTTGGAAAGTGGCAGGGCGTGCCGGAGAGTACTTGCTTAGATCAACCCAACAATACGCGCCAATTCGGTTAGGTAGGGCGTGTCTTTCAGTGCTTCGCCTTCCACGGTGGCGATCCAATCTTGAAGCCGACTGTGGGTTCCTTTTAATTGATGATGCAAAGCGTCTGCGGGCCGGTCAGGCTGTGCCAGTGTTTGCTTCAAAGCGTCGATTTCAGCTTTAAGTGCTGCAAATTTTGGCGAATCTGAGGGCGCTAGAGCCAACTCTTGCTCAAGATCAGATACGAGCTTCGAGACTCGTTCGAGACTGAATGCGGGGGATGATCCATGAGATGAGTGCGACATAAGCAAGTCCTTTTTCGTAGTGAGGAATGATTCGTATTGTCTACCTATGGCTTCATTATCAATCAGAATTGAGCTCGCCAAGAGGAAAAGAATGACTATCCGAGAGTATTGCAATGCCAATGTTATTTGCTGCGAGCCCGATGCACCGATCTCTGAAGTCGCCGCCCTAATGCGTAAACATCATGTTGGTGATGTGGTGGTCGTAGCCAATCAACAGGAAGGTCAGCAGGTACCTTTGGGCATTCTGACTGACCGAGACATCCTGGTAGAGACCATTGCCTTAGATGTCGAAGCACGCCTTTTTACGGCATCGGATTTGATGTCCTCGCCCGTAACGACGGTGTTGGAAGATGCAGGCTTAACCGAAGCCTTAGGTGTCATGCGTGGCAAACGCATTCGTCGGCTGCCGGTAGTTAATCGAACTGGTGGTTTGGTCGGTATGGTGACGACCGATGATTTGCTCGACCTGTTAGCCGCTGAACTTTCTATGCTGGCTGGTTTGGTGGTTGAACAGCCGATCAAGGAAGAGCGAACGCGAAAATAGAAGATGCCTATGCTAGAAGCCTTGAGTTTATTGGGCTTTTCTCCCAATGCATCACAATATATCGTTTTACATAATACAAATTATGCGCAATATTTCATTTCAAGTTTTCCAGCGCCATTCGTAATTTAGGAAAGGAAAATGTAAATCCTGAACTTTGCAATTTGGCCGGTATGACCCTTTGTCCTTGCAAAAGCAAATCCGCTTGATCGCCTAATGCTAGACGTATTGGAAAGCCAGGCGTTGGGAATATGCAAGGACGATGGATCACTTTTGCTGCGATCTGACTAAACTGTTTTTGCGTAACAGTTTCTGGCGCTGTGAAGTTATATGCGTCGATAGCATGCGAGGCAGAATCATTTTGTACTGACACAGTCCATAAATGGGCAATGCCACGCAGTACATCATGTACATGAATCCATGAATGCCATTGTTTGCCGCTTCCCAATGGCCCACCTAAACCTAATTTGATGGGCAACATCATCATGGGGAGTGGACCTTGATTTCCAAGTACTAATCCTAAACGCATTAACATTACGCGGACACCATAGGTACTGGCACGCTGAGCAACCCCCTCCCACTCGTGGCAAAGTTGTGACATGAAAATTGGTTGCGGTGGGCTTTCTTCAGTCAAAATTGTGTCATCACCTTCTCGTTGAATGCCGTAATAGCCAATTGCAGAAGCCGAAATCAACAATCGAGGCTTATGTTTAGCATTGGCGATCCAGTCAACCAAATTATTGGTCAACGCGATTCGACTTTTACGGAGAAACGATTTGCGTGCTGAGGTCCAATGTAAACCTAGGACCCGTGCACCTGCAAGATTAATAATCACGTCGATCACGTGCGTCGATGGTAGCTCGCTCATATTGCTTATGCAGCGTACTTTGCCGTCAAATTGCCATGCAGCTTGTTTAGAATTGCGTGTAAGAACAGTCACTAGTTTGCCATCTGCGATTAGGGACCGTACTAATAATTGGCCAATAAATCCGGTTCCTCCGGTTATCAGTACGCTTTCTGATCTGTCACCGAAATGAATGGATGGAAGCAATTTTTCTGTTTTTTCATTCGTTTTCAGACGCCGTGCGGCAAATGCGTCACGTACTCCGGAAAGGCCGACGCCAATACCGCATAGCGCCAAAAAGATGCTAAGTAACCCTTGGGATTCCCATACCATTGCGGTCGGCGCTGATAACCACGTAGGTGAATTTAGCGCCAATAACGTGATAAATGCACCTCCGTTCATTGCTAGGACTGTATGTGTCAC
>CANGFL010000328.1 GCA_947453015.1 Oxalobacteraceae bacterium
GCCGATATGGCGCGCCACTGGTTACAGCAGGGTGCTCGACGCCTGCATCTGGTGGATTTGAATGGAGCGTTTGCGGGCAAGCCCAAAAACGAGCCAGCGATCAAAGCCATTATTGCCGCCGTGCGCGATTACGCTGATGAACACGGCTTGGATGAAATTCCTGTTCAACTGGGTGGCGGCATTCGCGACCTGGACACGATCGAACGCTATCTCGACGGCGGTCTGTCTTACATCATCATTGGCACCGCCGCGGTGAAAAACCCCGGTTTTCTCCACGATGCCTGTAGCGCCTTTCCGGGCCAGATCATCGTCGGGCTTGATGCGAAAGATGGAAAAGTGGCGACCGATGGCTGGAGTAAGTTATCCGGTCACGAAGTTATCGACCTGGCGAAAAAATTTGAAGACTATGGCTGTGAGGCGATCGTCTACACCGACATTGGCCGCGACGGCATGATGAAGGGTGTGAATATTGAGGCGACCGTCAAACTCGCACAGAGCATGACCATTCCCGTGATTGCCTCGGGTGGTGTGCACGACATCAAGGATGTCGAAGCGCTGTGCGCCGTTCAGGATGAAGGTATCGAGGGCGTGATTTGTGGTCGTTCGATTTACGAAGGAACGCTTGATCTGCAAAAGGCGCAAGACCGTGCTGATCTTCTTACCGGCGAGATCGGCGAAGAAGACTAAGATGACCCTCGCAAAACGAATCATCCCCTGCCTGGACGTGACCGCCGGGCGGGTGGTTAAGGGTGTGAATTTCGTTGAACTGCGCGATGCGGGTGACCCGGTCGAGATCGCGCGTCGCTATGACGAACAGGGTGCCGACGAAATCACCTTTTTGGATATCACCGCGTCATCTGACGACCGAGATTTAATACTCCACATCATCGAAGCAGTAGCGTCTCAAGTGTTTATTCCGCTCACCGTTGGTGGAGGTGTGCGCGTGGTGGATGACGTGCGACGATTGCTCAATGCAGGCGCAGACAAAGTCAGCATCAACACTTCGGCGGTGACAAATCCCCAGTTGGTGCAGGACGCCGCAAAAAAATATGGCTCGCAATGCATCGTCGTGGCGATTGATGCCAAGCGTAGTGAGGCTGGTCACTGGGAGGTATTTACCCACGGCGGACGTAAGGCGACCGGTCTGGATGCCGTTGAATGGGCGCGCAAAATGCAGGCCTTAGGCGCAGGTGAAATTCTCTTAACTAGCATGGATCGCGACGGTACCCGATCAGGATTTGATCTTGCGCTGACGAGTGCAGTGTCGGATGCGGTATCAATACCAGTGATCGCGTCTGGCGGTGTTGGTGGTCTGCAGGATCTGGCCGATGGCATCGTCAAGGGCCATGCTGATGCGGTATTAGCGGCCAGTATTTTTCACTATCAACATCACAGTGTTGGAGAGGCTAAACAATTCATGGCCGCGCAAGGTATTCCGATGAGGTTGGTATGATCGCAAGCGCCAAATGGCTAAACCGAATCAAGTGGGACGAAAATGGTTTGGTGCCAGTCATTGCCCAAGAAATGGGTTCGAATGATGTGTTGATGTTTGCGTGGATGAATCGTGACGCGTTAGCGCGCACAGTCGAGCTTGGGCAGGCCGTTTACTGGAGTCGCTCACGCAAAAAGCTGTGGCATAAAGGTGAAGAATCAGGTCACTTCCAACAGGTGCATGAGATGCGCTTGGATTGCGATGAAGACGTGTTGCTGTTAAAAGTAACTCAGGTGGGCGATCTGGCCTGCCATACGGGAAGGCATTCTTGTTTTTTTCAGAAATTTGAAAATACCGCTGGGCAGATCGAATGGGTAGCGACGGATCCTGTTCTTAAAGCGCCGGAAGACATTTACGACAAACAAAAATGAGCGATATTCTGCAACGTCTGGCCGAGGTGATCGAATCGCGCAAGCTTGAAGCGGGTGGTGATCCAGAGAAATCGTATGTCTCACGCCTGTTTCAAAAAGGCGATGACGCGATACTAAAAAAAATTGGCGAAGAAGCGACCGAGACGGTAATGGCGGCCAAGGATGTGCGAAACGGTAGCGAAGCCAGCAAGCTGGTTTATGAATGCGCTGACTTGTGGTTTCATTCCTTGATCATGCTGGCGCAATACAACCTCACACCTCAGCAAGTGTTGGATGAGTTGGCTAGACGTGAGGGCTTATCCGGCATTGAAGAAATGGCCAACCGAAAACTTCAGCAGCGCGAAGCTGCTGAGCGCCAAAAATAAATTCCCCGCGCATGTTTCTCAGGGTTGAGCGAGGAATTGGCTAGGCACCGATAAAAACAATGATGAATAGGAGCTAGAACGTGGATAGCTGCATTTTTTGCAAGATTGCCGCAGGTACTATTCCTGCCAAAATGGTCTACCAAGATGAGCAGGTCATTGCCTTTCACGATATCAATCCAGCGGCTCCGGTCCATTTTCTGATTGTGCCCAGAGAGCATTTGCCGACGCTTGCCGATGGCAGTGATAAGCATCAGGCATTGTTGGGTAAAATGATGTTGCTGGCACCAAAGCTGGCGCAGCAGTTGGGCGCAGGCTATGAGGATGCAGCAAACGGCCCTTCTGGTGGCTTTAAGGCGCTGATCAATACTGGTCCTGATGGTGGTCAGGAGGTGTACCATCTGCATCTACATGTCATGGGCGGTCAGCGTCCATGGAAGGGTCAGCATTGATTTGCTTGGTTTTGCAAAGTATTCCTAGGAGATAAGAATGGGTTCGTTCAGTATTTGGCACTGGGTCATCGTGCTAGTTATCGTGATGCTGGTTTTTGGCACCAAGAAGCTCGGCAATATTGGCTCGGACCTGGGCAAGGCGGTCAAAGGTTTTAAGGATGGCGTTAAGGGCGGTGAAGAGGAAAAGCCAGCTGCTCCTACTGCGCATGTCGCTGATAAATCGACGATTGACGTCGAAGCTCGCGAAAAAACCAAGAGCTAAGATTGTTTGCCTTTGCAACGGTCGCGTCGACCGCGACCGTTTGATGTGCCATTTCTTGAGCTTCCATCCCCATGATTGACCTAGGCCTCACC
>CANGFL010000329.1 GCA_947453015.1 Oxalobacteraceae bacterium
CACAATGTCTGTGCACGCGCTGGCGTAGGATCAACGCGATCCATCTCAGTACCGAGCGGCAAAATGTGAAACAACGCGTCGAATAAACAATTACAAAATTCTTGAATGACATACGTCGCGCCCGCATAACCCATGAAAGGTGTACCGGTGTGGCGACGAATAATTGCGCCCGGAAACGACGCTGGAATGAATGACGCTTTCATCGGTGATGCAGCACCACCTTCAGCCAGATACATGCGCTCGTTGTAACTGCCGTACATCACCAGTGGTGGCTTCTCGCGCACTAACGTGCGGATCGCTTCGCTATCGGTTTTTTCACCGGGCTTACGTGCCACCGCAAAATTGCAGGGCAAGCCCATTTCATCTTCTAAGAAATGGCGCAATCCGCGCGTGTAGGTTTCATTCGCCACCACAGCAAAGGTCGCAGTCGCAAAAAAATCTTGGGTGACCGAGCGCCACAAATCCCACACTGGTTTGATGGTGGTGTGTTTTTCGCGCTCGATGAAAGGCTCGGGATCGAGATTTAATAACTCGCCCAACTTGCGTAAAAATTTTGTTGTGCTGTGTAAGCCTATCGGCGCTTGCAGATACGGGCGCTCAAGCGCTTCGCATAACATGCGACCAAATTCGCGATACATGCAAATGTTCACATCCGCTTCAACCAGTCGCGCCACATCAGCCACATGACTACCGAGCGGGAACACCATGTTGACTTCAGCGCCTATGCCTTGCACTAAACGACGAATCTCAGCTAAGTCGCTAGGCATATTGAACGTGCCGTAGCAAGGGCCGATGATATTGACGCGCGGTTTTTCACCGGCAGGACGTTCAGCAAATGGTTTGCGTTGTGGTACATGACGCATGCCATATTCATTCCACAACCACAGCATGGCGCGATTCGCGCATTGCCATTGGTCTTCATCAATCGTGCGCGGTAAAAAGCGCAAAATGTTGGTGCCTTCGGGTGTGACACCGCCACCAATCATCTCTGCAATCGAACCGGTCACAACGACAGCAGGCAAATCCGGATCGAGCGTGCCATGCGCACGTTTCATCGAACCTTCTGTACCTTCACGACCTAATTGTTCTTCCGCTAAACCGGTCACCACAATCGGCAACTCATGCGGAGGTAACGCATCGGTGTAATGCAACACCGACGTCACCGGAAGATTTTCACAACCTACCGGGCCATCGATAATGACTTGCATGCCCTTGATAGCGGTGAAGACATACACCGCACCCCAGTAGCCGCCTGCGCGATCGTGATCGATGACCTTCATATCATCTCCTCCGCTTTACGCTTCTTCGCCGCTTTTTCCATACGACGACGCGTCTCAGCACGGAACTCAGGACGATCAACGGGCACACCTTCCCACACACCGGCACGGTCCCCCTCACCGGTATCACCGAAGAAGGCTTTCATCGTATCCATGCGTGGCTTGTTGGTTATCGCTGCATTAATCACCGTCGCCAACGAACCGGCACCCGCAGGCCCCATCAAAGGACGCGCAGAAATCAAGTTAGTGAAATACAGCGATGGAATAGAGAGTTCTTTTGCTGCTTGCACGACTGGCGTAGTACCAATCGCGATATCCGGTTTAAATTCATTAACCGCTGCAATATCTTGTTCGAGCGATGCGCGGTATTGCACGTGTACACCACGTGACTCTAACCATTCACGATCGGCATCGCTGTACGGTGTTTTCGGACACGCAGTTCCTACGTAACGCAGATCGGCACCGCTTTCGACTAACAAGCGTGCAACTAATAATTCCGAGCCTTCGTAACCCGACAAGGTCATACGACCTTTGATTGGCATCGCACTCAATGCACCTTTAATCGCAGGTAGCATTTTGTTTTTTGCTGCATCAATCAATGCTTGCTCAACATTGCATGCATTACCAATCGCTTGCAACCAAGCTTCGGTGCCGTCGTGGCCGACAGGCGCAGAACCCACAGCGACACGGCCAGCAGCATCAAATTCACGCAAGCTCGCGGTGTAAAACGGATGAATCGCAGCGACTGCAGCGCAATCGAGTGCGGTATACAACTCACGCCATTCACGCGTTGGCACGACCGGGCCAGCCGCTAATCCCATCAAACCCAACATCATGCCGATGATCATCGGGTCTGCTGGGAACATCTCACC
This sequence comes from Oxalobacteraceae bacterium, assembly GCA_947453015.1. GTDB lineage: Bacteria > Pseudomonadota > Gammaproteobacteria > Burkholderiales > Burkholderiaceae_D > Pernthalerella. Next base: position 2,150 of record CANGFL010000329.1, read on the forward strand.
GAGTAACGTGACGGTCGGTTTGTCAGTAACGCGATTGGCAGGTGCCGCAACCGGACCCGCACCAATTTCAGTACGCGCATAACGCAGCATCGCCGCAGCGAGTACGTCTTTCGCTTCTGCATGCGTAGGCACACCAAAGCCCGGTACATCAATACCGATCACGCGGACGCCATTAATTTCTTTAGGCAGAATTTGTAATGGAACACCACTCGCTGTGGGCACACACAAATTGATAATCACGATCGCGTCATAACGCGAAGGGTCCGCTTCCGCATGCACGGCATCGCGTATATCTTCAAACAATTTACCGGTGACCAGTGATTCCGAATCAAACGGCACATAACCCACACTGCGGCGTGCGCCGTAAAAGTGCGAGGTGAATGTCAAACCATAAACGCAGCACGCCGAACCAGAAAGAATGGTGGCGGTGCGTTTCATCCGTAAGCCAACACGTAACGAACCAAACGCAGGACACATACTCTGCGGTTGATCGTGCGGGCCCTTAGGATAATCCTGTGCGTACTGATCCAGCGTGTCACTTTTACCTGCAGCACGTGCTGCAGCAGCCAACTGATCTTTACCCGAATGGCAGCCGACACCGTCACCTTTTAAGGCATCGGGGTTAGCGACAATCGGAATCACAGGATGAGTCATGATTACACCTCGTCGTAAACAACTTCGAGCGTGTGTTTAGTGACTTCTGCTTTACCCATCATGTCAGTGATGGTGGCAGGCTCAAGTACGACATCGCGACCGACGGTGTCCGCTGAAAATAATCCCAGCAACGCATCTTGCGACATAGGTTTAGGACGAACGGGCGGTGCATCCGCAACGTTTTGCGCCAAGGTGGCGAACAACTCGCCCCAC
>CANGFL010000330.1 GCA_947453015.1 Oxalobacteraceae bacterium
AAAAGGCACCATTCTTCTGTCGCCCGAAGGGATTAATCTGTTTTTGGCGGGTGCCCGCGACGGTATTGACCAGTTTCTTAGCTGGCTGCGCAGCGACCCGCGCTTTACGGATATTGAAGTCAAAGAAAGCTTCTCGGAAAAGCAACCTTTCAACCGCATGTTGGTGCGATTGAAACGCGAAATCATCACCATGAAGCATCCTTTGATCAAGCCGGAGCTAGGTCGCGCGCCCGCAGTCAGCGCCGCCGATCTCAAGCGCTGGCTGGATAATGGTATGGACGATACTGGCCGGCCGGTAGTGATGGTCGATACGCGCAATGCCTTCGAAGTCGATGTGGGTACATTCGAAAACACCATTGACTATCGCATCACAAAATTCAGCGAATTTCCTGACGTGATAGAAAAACACAAGGATGAGCTGAACGATAAAACGATCGTGACTTTTTGCACTGGCGGCATACGCTGTGAAAAAGCCGCGATTCACATGAAAAATATCGGCTACCAAAGTGTGTATCAACTGGAGGGTGGCATCCTGCGCTACTTTGAAGACGTGGGTGGTGCTCACTACCAAGGTGATTGCTTTGTTTTTGATCACCGTACCGCACTCAATCCTAATCTGGAAGAAACAGAAACACGCCAATGTTTTGCGTGTCGCGCGGTGGTGACACCCCGTGAACAACTGTCTCCTTTATATGTTGAGGGCGTGTCATGTCCTCATTGCGCTAACGTTGCACAGGCCGCCTAAAAACTTACTGGAATTACGCGGTGAAAATCTCATCTCGCCGCATCGCTCATCTCGATATGGATGCGTTCTATGCATCCGTCGAATTATTACGCTACCCGGAACTCAAAGGTCAGCCGGTCGTTATCGGCGGTCGAACCGCCCATCATCCGGCAATCGGTGCAGATGGCACGCGCATTTATTCTACATTGCGTGATTACGTCGGCCGCGGTGTAGTAACGACATCCACCTATGAAGCCCGAGCATTGGGTGTTTTTTCTGCAATGGGCATGATGAAAGCCGCCAAGCTCGCCCCCGAAGCTATTTTGCTTCCCGCAGATTTCGACGCGTATCGACATTACTCTCGTTTGTTCAAACAAGCCGTTGCAGATATTGCCCCGACCATCGAAGATCGCGGGATTGATGAAATTTATATTGATCTCACTGAGCATGCTGAATCAACTATCGAATTAGCCAAAAAAATTAAACATGCGGTATCAACTGCCACCGGATTAAGCTGCTCTATCGGTATTGCGCCGAATAAGTTACTAGCAAAAATTTGCTCTGAACTTGATAAGCCCGATGGCATCACCATGCTAAGCATGGCTGATCTGGAAACACGCATCTGGCCTATGTCCGTTAGAAAAATTAATGGCATAGGTCCCAAGGCGAGTGAAAAATTAGCCTCGCTTGGAATTCAATTGATCGGTGAATTAGCTAAGGCAGAACAATCATTATTGATAGAGCATTTCGGGCGTAACTATGGTCCATGGTTGCATCAAGCAGCTCACGGCATTGATGAACGGCCCGTAGTCACTAGCTCCGAACCCAAATCCATCAGCCGCGAAACTACTTTCGAACGCGATCTGCACGCCAAACTAGATCGATCTGCCCTATCCGAAGTTTTTACTCATTTGTGCACACGTGTCGCCGCTGATTTAAAACGCAAAGCCTATGTAGGTAAAACAGTAGGTATCAAACTTCGCTATGAAGATTTTCGTACATTGACGCGTGATATCACTCTGGCCTCCCCCACGGACGATGCAAACGAAATACGACGCGCTGCAGGTGAATGCTTAAAGCGCGTGGCCTTAGATAAGCGATTACGGTTACTAGGTGTACGCGTAGGATCGCTCTCTAAACCAATGGTTAATGATGATGATGAATCTGCTCCACAAGCTGAATTAATCTTGACCTGATTCACGCTATTTTAAAAAAGGTCTGTCTTGTATTACATCGGTCGGTTTGCCCCCTCTCCTACAGGGCCACTGCATGCAGGATCCTTAGTCGCTGCATTAGCGAGCTATCTGGATGCGCGCGCACATCAGGGGCGTTGGCTAATTCGTATTGAAGATATCGATGAAACGCGCACTATCGCTGGAGCTGCCGACGACATCATTCACACCCTATCGGCTTTAGGTATGGAATCCGATGAACCTATCATCTGGCAAAGCCAACGGCAATCTCGTTATGAAGCCGCGTTTCTTGAATTGGGAAATAAAGTTTATCCCTGTGCGTGCAGTCGTAAAGAAATTGCCGATTCTCGTGTCAGCCTCTCCAACGATGGGGCAGCGATCTATCCGGGCACGTGTCGCACTGGATTAGCTGAAGGACGAAGCGCACGCGCATGGCGACTACGCGTTCCAAATGCTGGCGATGCTTTGGATGAGATCGAATTTAATGATCGCTGGCAAGGGCCTGTGTGCGAATCATTATCTGCGTCAGTCGGTGATTTTGTGTTGCGTCGCGCTGATGGATTCTGGGCATATCAACTAGCAGTTGTCGTTGACGATGCTGATCAAGAAATTACTCACATTGTGCGAGGCGCTGATTTATTAGAATCGACTGCACGACAAATTTACTTACAACGACTACTGAATAAAAAAACTCCGCATTATCTTCATGTACCCGTCATCACCAATGATCGCGGAGAAAAATTATCTAAGCAAACGGGAGCACAAGCGCTGGATAGCTCACAGCCAGTGAGTGCGTTGTTAGCAGCCGCCAAAGCACTCGAACTGGGTATCAAAGCGGAGGCTATCAACTCTGTGCAGACTTTTTTTGAAGCGGCCGTACCAGCCTGGGCGCGGCGCTTTGGAAAATAACTTAAGTTTTATTACCGCCACCACCCAATAACGCAGCGCGGCGTACAGGTGGAGCAGTCTTACTACTTTTTGAAAGCACAGGCTCAGTTTGAGCTTGCGCTGGTTCCGAAGATTCGTAAGGTTTGAGAAACCAAGGATCTATTTTCTCTCTGCGTGGTGCCGGCGCTGATGCCGGCCTGGATCGATCCG
>CANGFL010000331.1 GCA_947453015.1 Oxalobacteraceae bacterium
AATAAAGGTGCCAGTGTCGTTAAGCGGTCGCGAATTTCATTGCGCGCTTTTTCATGGCTTTTTTCTGCTGAGCGCGATTTTTCATTCTCGAGAGAATGCACGTGCACAAATAATTCTTTTTCAAAGTTGAATAACATCAAACGCGCACGCGCACGCATTAACGGATCAGCCGGCATCAGTTGTGGATGCGGGAAACGCTCATCGATGTATTCATTGATGATGTTCGACTCATACAAAACCAGCTCGCGTTCAACCAGAATCGGAACCTGACCATACGGATTCATGGTCGAAATATCTTCTGGCTTGTTAAACAAATCCACGTCGCGAATTTCGAAGTCCATTCCTTTTTCAAAAAGGACCAGACGGCAGCGTTGTGAAAATGGGCACGTTGTACCCGAATAGAGAACCATCATTTTTGCAGTTCCTTGGAAACAAAGAGGGTGAGACATCGACTGCGCCTCACCCTGCTGACGAATATTCTGCTTTTGGCTAAGGCCTGTTTTTGTTTTTAATCAAAACATCTTGCAGGGCACGACAAAACAGAACCTGTTATTTGACTTCTTTCCAGAAAGACGCATTCAAACGCCAGGTCAGAAATACCAAAATAGACATGAACAACAAAACCCACACACCGAGTTGCTGACGCTTGTTTTTTACTGGCTCACTCATCCAAGACATAAAGCCAACTAAATCGGCGATCTGAGCATCATAGGCCGGTGAACTAAGTTTTCCAGGCTTGATCTGCTCAAAGCCTTCAAACTTGTGCACGGTCTTTGATTCATCGTGCGGATCTTTCTCTTCAACAAATTTCGCCTTGCGCACACCCTGCAAATCCCACAGTACATGCGGCATAGCGACGTTGGGATAAACCAGGTTATTCCATCCAGTCGCACGACTAGGGTCTTTGTAATACGTGCGCAAATACGTGTAGACGTAGTCAGCACCCGAACCTTGACCCGATGCCTTAGCACGAACGATCACGGACAAGTCAGGAGGAACAGCACCAAACCAGGCTTTAGCATCCTTTTCAGCCAAACTGACTTTCATCAAGTCGCCTACTTTTTCAGAAGTGAAAAGTAGGTTCGCTCGAATTTGGTCATCTGACAAACCAATGTCGCGCAATCGGTTGTAACGTACTAACGATGCTGAGTGACAGTTCAAGCAGTAGTTCACAAACAAACGCGCGCCATTTTGCAAAGCCGAGAGATCATTGCCTCTCTCAGGAGCGTGATCGAGGGGAAAGCCGCCCTCGGATGCGACAGCCAACAACGGCACCAACGCTATCGTCGCTAGAAATTTTTTAAGCAGTTTCATTCCTGTTTTCCTTATGCGACTTAGTGCGGATGAAATGTCACGCGGCTTGGTACGGGTTTAAATTCACCCATTTGGCTCCACCAAGGCATCAGCAAGAAAAATCCAAAATAGATGAAGGTGCAAACCTGCGACACCAGAGTGCCAATAGCTGTAGGCGCCTGCACACCAAGGTAACCCAGTATCAAAAACGTGATGCCGAACACGATGTAAACAATCTTGTGCCAATCAGGGCGATAACGAATCGATTTGACCGGCGATAGATCTAGCCAAGGCATACCAGCCAAAATCAACACGGATACGCCCATCAACACCACACCCCAGAATTTTGCGTCAAGAACTAGCATGGCGATGATCACGACAACTGCACCTCCCATCACAGCATTCTTGATCATCTGCGGCAATCTAGTCTTCAAGACAATGAGTGCGGCATAGCCAGCTACACCCAACATCAGCGCCATCATGAATTGCGAGGTGGTAGCGCGAAGAATCGAATAGTACGGAGTGAAATACCAGACCGGTGCAATGTGCGGCGGTGTTTTGAGCGGGTCAGCAGGAATGAAATTGTTATATTCCAAAAAGTAGCCGCCCATTTCAGGAGCAAAGAAAATAACTGCGCTGAAAATGAACAGGAACACTGACACACCAAAAATATCTTTGGTCGAGTAATACGGATGCGAAGGAATCGTATCAATGCCGTTGCCGTCAGGACCCAGGTTGTCTTTAACTTCGATGCCGTCTGGATTGTTTGAGCCCACTTCATGTAGAGCGATCAAGTGCGCTACTACCAAGCCCAACAAAACCAAAGGAATAGCAATCACGTGAAAAGCGAAGAAGCGATTCAAGGTCGCATCAGAGACAACATAGTCACCGCGAATCCAGAGCGAAAGATCAGGACCAATAAAAGGAATCGCACCAAACAGATTAACGATTACCTGTGCGCCCCAATACGACATCTGACCCCATGGCAAGAGGTAGCCGAAGAATGCTTCGCCCATCAAACACAGGAAAATGCCGACTCCAAACAACCAAATCAATTCACGCGGCTTACGATACGAACCGTAGAGCAATGCACGCATCATGTGAAGGTAAACCACGATAAAAAATGCCGAGGCGCCGGTGGAGTGCATATAGCGAACCAACCAACCCCATGGCACTTCGCGCATGATGTACTCAACGGACGCGAACGCGAGAGTTGCGTCGGGTTTGTAGTTCATCACTAAGAAAATGCCTGTGACAATTTGAATCACCAACACCAAAGCAGCCAATGATCCAAACAGATAAAGGATATTGAAGTTCTTAGGTGCGTGATACTTGCCCCACTGATCATTCCACAACTTGGTCAATGGAAAACGGGAATCAACCCAACCCAAAGCCTTCTGAGCTAGTGGTGCATCTGCAGGTAATTTTTTCTCGACAAAAGCCATGATTACGCCTCGCCTTTCTCGTCTTTACCAATCGCGATACGGGTTTCGCTGAGATACATATGGCGAGGAACCTGAAGGTTATCTGGTGCAGGTTTGTTTTTATAAACGCGACCGGCCAAATCAAATGTCGATCCATGGCATGGGCATAGGAATCCACCCGCCCAATCATCAGGCAAGGAAGGCTGAGCACCCGGCTGAAACTTAGTCGACGGTGAACAACCCAAGTGTGAACATATACCGACCGCCACCAGAATCTCTGGCTTGATAGAGCGATAT